>DATISQ010000052.1:0-5391 GCA_035581905.1 Cryobacterium sp. | reverse complement strand
CGGCGTAGCGATCCCCGGCCGGGTTGCCCGAAAACCCTAGGTTCCGGGCCAGGACGGGTGTTACCGTTTTCGCATGGACAGCGAAAACACAGCCGCAGAGACCTCCCTCGATCCCCTCGTCACCGACCCGGGCGCCTACCGGGTACTGCTCGAGAACGACCGCGTTCGCGTGCTGGAGTTCCTCGACGCTCCCGGCGACGAGACCAAACCCCACGCGCATCCCGACAGCGTCATGATCACCCTCAACGCCTACGCGCGGCGCCTGTCAGCGGAGGGCCGCGAGATCGACGTCGAACTGCCCGCCGGTGAGACCCGCTGGCTGCCGGCCCAGGAACACGCGGGCCGGAACATCGGCAGCACGCCGTCGCACGCCATCTTCGTCGAGCTCAAGCAGGCCCCGGTGACCCCGCGGGATCCCAGCGCCCGCCCGCTCGGGCCGGTGGCCTCCAACCGGCCCCTGTCGGGCACGCCGCTCTCCGACGCGTCGAGCGACGAGGAGAAGGCCTGGGGGTTCGCCTAACCATCCACGATTCGCCGCCCGGCACCCGGGGCCCCGCGAGCGGCGGGCCCCGGGTGCCGGGTTCGTCCGTGCGGGGCACTACACCAGCGAGTCGCGCCAGGCGGCGTGCAGCTGCGCGAACCGTCCGGTTCCGGCGATCAGCTGGTCCGGCGTGCCGTCCTCCACGATGCGCCCGTGCTCCATCACGAGCACCCGGTCGGCGATCGCCACGGTCGACAGACGGTGCGCGATGATCACGGCGGTGCGGCCCCCGAGCAGCGTCTGCAGTGCCTGCTGCACGAGGCGCTCGCTCGGGATGTCCAGGCTCGAGGTGGCCTCGTCGAGGATGAGCACCGCCGGGTCGGCCAGGAACGCCCGTGCGAACGAGATCAGCTGCCGCTGGCCGGCGGAAACGCGCCCGCCGCGCTTGTTCACGTCGGTGTCGTACCCGTTCGGCAGTCCCTCGATGAAGTCGTGCGCGCCGACCGCGCGCGCCGCAGCCACGATCTCGGCGGGCGTGGCATCCGGTTTGCCGATCGAGATGTTGTCGGCGACCGAGCCGCTGAACAAGTAAGCCTCCTGGGTGACCATCACGATCGCCCGGCGCAGGTCCTTGGGGTGCAGGTCGCGCAGATCGACGCCGTCGAGGGTCACCTGACCCTCCGAGGGGTCGTAGAAGCGCGCCATCAGCTTGGCCAGGGTCGACTTGCCTGCCCCGGTCGACCCCACCAGGGCGATGGTCTGCCCGGCCGGGATCGACAGGTCGAAGTTCGGCAGGATAACCCGGTCGCTCTGGTATTCGAACTGCACGCCCTCGAACGAGACCGCCCCCTTCGCCGCCCAGAGGTCCACCGGGGTCACCGGGTCAGGCACGCCGGGAAGTTCCTCGAGTACCCCGGAGATCTTCTCCAGCGCCGCGGCGGCCGACTGGTAGGAGTTGTAGAACATGGCCATCTCCTCCATCGGGTCGAAGAACCGGCGGGTGTAAAGCAGCGCCGCGAGCAGCGCGCCGATCGCCAGCTGGCCGTCGACGACGCGGAACCCACCGACCAGGAGCACAACCGCGACGGCCACGTTCCCGATCAACACGAGACCCGGGTCGAAGATCCCGAACAGCTGGATGACCCGCCCGTTGACCTTCCGGTACCCCTCGACCAGGTCGCCGAACACCTTCTCGTTGCGCTTCTCCGCCCGGAACGCCTTGACCGCACGGATGCCGGTCATGGTCTCCACGAACTGCACGATCAGGCTCGCCGACGCCGTTCTCGAGCGGCGGAAGAGAGTCTGCGAACGCACCTGGAACCAGCGGGTGAGCAGGGCCAGCGGCACGATCGACGCGAGCAAGACGAGCCCGCTCGTGCCGTCGAGCAGGAACAGGGCGATCGCCGTGAACACCATGTAGAGCAGCCCCTGCACGAGCTGGTTGATGCCGGAATCCAGCAGTTCCCGGATCGCGTCGAGGTCGCTGGTCTGCCGGGAGATGATGCGGCCCGAGGTGTACGACTCGTGGAATTCGAGGCTCAGCCGCTGCGTGTGCAGGAAGACCCGCTTGCGCAGGTCGATCAGGACGGCCTGGCTGATCCGCGCCGACATGATCGTGTACCAGGCGATCAGAAGGGCGCCGACCACGCCGGTCGCGAGGTAGACCACCCCTGTCGCGGCCAGCGGCACCCAGTTCTGCTCCATCAGCGCGGGCAGGCCCTGGTCGATTCCGTACGCGATCAGGGCCGGGCCGGCCACCTGCGCGGCCGTGGAGACGACCACGATCAGCATCGCCGCGACGACCGGCCAGCGTACCGGGTGCAGCAGCGACCCGAGCAGGCGCAGCGACCGGCGCCGGATCTGCTTACTCTCCACTGCGGTGAAATTGCTGCGGTCTTCCCCTTCGACACCGGTGACGCTCATCGCGACACCTCCTCTCGCGCGGACTCTCGCCGTTCTTCGTCTTCCAGGCTCGAGATGACGAACTTGTAGTGTTCGCTCTCGCGGAGCAGGTCGGAGTGCCGCCCGACCGCGGTGACCCGCCCGTTCTCGAGCAGTGCGACCCGGTCGGCGAGCATCACGGTCGACGGCCGGTGCGCCACGATCAGCGCCGTGGTCGCGGAGAGCACCTCGCGCAGCGCCGCCTCGACGAGGGATTCCGTGTCCACGTCCAGCGCCGACAGCGGGTCGTCGAGCACGAGCACGGCGGGCTTCGCCGCCACCGCCCGTGCGAGCGCGATCCGCTGCCGCTGGCCGCCGGAGAGGCTCATCCCCTCCTCGCCGACGAGCGTGTCGACACCCTCCGGGAGGTCGTGGGCGAAGCGGGCCTGGGCGACCATGAGCGCTTCCTCGAGCGCGGCATCCGCTTCGGGCGACCGCTCGGCCCACTCCGGCCGGCCGAGCAGCACGTTGTCGCGCACGGATGCCGAGAACAGCGTCGCATCCTCGAACGCCATCGACAGGTGGCGGCGCAGTTCCTCGCGGCCGAGGTGGCGCACGTCGACGCCGTCGAGGGTCACCTTGCCGGCGGTCACGTCGTAGAGACGGGTGGTGAGCGCCGTCAGGGTGGACTTGCCGGAGCCGGTCAGGCCGACGAGCGCCATGGTCTCCCCCGGTTCGAGCACCAGGTTCACGCCGTCGAGCAGGTCCGGGAAGCGGCTCGGCGAGTCGGGGTAGCGGAAGTGCACGTTCTCGAACGCCAGACGGCCGCGGGGCGAGTCGATGGTGACCGGATGCTCGGGGTCGGTGATCGCGTTCGGCGCGTCGAGCACGTCGAAGAACCGGTCGGTCGCGGTGCGGGCGTCGAAGGTCATCGACAGGAGGAACCCGACGGACTCGATCGGCCAGCGCAGCACGGTGGCCGTTGCGAAGAAGGCCACCAGCCCGCCGACGCTGAACTCGCCCTGACTGGCCAGCCAGACGCCGGCCACCAGGCAGAGGGCGAAGGCCACATCCGGGATCATCAGCAGCCACAGCCAGATGCCGGCGATGGCGCGCGCCTTCTCGATCTCGGTGCCGCGCAGGCTCTCGGCCTGGTCGGAGAAGTTCTGCAGCGCGAATTTGCCGCGCCCGAAGGCCTTGAGCACCCGGATGCCGTGCACCGACTCCTCGACGGCCGTCGCGAGGTCGCCGGCCTGATCCTGGCTGCGGCGCGCGACGACGGAGTACTTCTCCTCGAACAGGTAGCCGACGATCCACAGCGGCACGGAGCAGACGAGGAAGATGACGCCGAGGATCCAGTTCATCGACACCAGGATGACGGCGCCGATCACGATGGTCACCACGTTGACGACGAGCAGCACGAGCCCGAAGGAGATCCACCGGCGGATCAGGTTAAGGTCGCTGACGGCGCGGGAGAGCAACTGGCCGCTCGGCCACTTGTCGTGGAACGTGACTGGGAGGTCCTGCAGCCGGGCGTAGAGCGCGTTGCGCATCCGGGCCTCGATGTGGGTGCCGGGGCCGAGCACGAACCAGCGGCGCAGGGCGATCAGCACCGCTTCGATCACGCCGAGGGCGAGCACGACGATGACGGCCGGCCAGATCTGACCGGCGTCCTGCCGGGCCAGCGCCCCGTCGACGAGGCGTTGCAGCACCTGCGGGATGGCGAGCGCCACGAGCGCCGCCAGGAGCGCCGCCAGCATGCCGAGGGCGAGCCGGGGCAGGGCAGGACGGGCGAAGGGGTAGAGGCGCAGCAGCACCTGGAGGGTGTTCCTCCGGGGCGCGGCGGCGGAGTCGATTCCCGTTGCGGGGTCGGGATCGGGCGGATGGCTGTGGTCAGTGAGCGTGGTCACGAGTGAGTCCTGAACGGTCTGGTTCCGGCGAACGGCACCACGGGGCGCCGGGAGGCCGAGCACGAACGAGTCGGTCGGCGGGGTGGAAGGATGGCTTCCGGTGGGCAGCGTGGCTGCCGGCCTGCCGGCGGTGGGCGCTGAGTATCAGCGGCCAGGCGTCAGGCGCGAGGCGGGACGATCGCGCGCCGGAGGGCTAAGCGGCGCTCGGGAACGAGGGGGCTGCGCCAAAGCGGGCGCCGTCGTTCGCATAGGTCGCGATCGTGAACGGTGCTGTCTTTGTCATGTCGGCCTCCTGAGCGCGTCGTGTCTGAGCTGTGCCCCCCTGATCAGGCAGCTTTTCAGAATACGGTTCCGGAGCCTCGTGCGCAACCGCCGAGTTGCGGACAAAACACCTTCGCCGCGCGATCAAGGGTGTTTTGTCCGCATCTCGCGGCGGGGGGGGTAGGGGGGCTGGGGTCAGCGCACCCGCACGCTCAGGCAGGTGACGCAGCCCTCGAGCTTCTCGAACTCGGAGATGTCGACGGTGATCACCCGGTAGCCCAGGCCCGCAAACAGCGCGGCCGAACGCGGCGCGGCGCTGGACATGAGCACGGTCCCGGGGTCGAGCACGACCACGGCGGTACCTTCGGGCTCGGGCACGGGCAGGAAGCGCGGGAAGACGCTCGGGTCGTCGATCAGCGGCCGGTAGCCGATCACCGTGCCGTCGGGCAGGGCGGTGACGGCGGTCTTGAGGTGCAGCACCTTCGTGATGGGCACGGCGACGACCAGGTAGCCGTGGGGCTCGAGGATGGCCCGCAGCTGACGGAAGCCCTCTCCGTTCGTGCGGAGGCTCTGGCCCACGTAAACCGTGCGGCCGACCTTGAGCACGTCGCCACCGTCAAGCGTGCCCGGCAGTTCGAGGTGGTGCACGGTGAGGCCGAGGTCACGCACCGCGCTCTCGGCGGCCGCGGTCTCCCCGCGGCGGCTGGGGGCGCCCGGGCTGCTCACCACGGCCAGGTCGCCGAAGAGGATGACGGCATCCTCGCTGAAGACGGAGTCGGGCAGGTCCGGGGACGGTTCAACCTCGATGGTGTCCCAGCCGGCGGCGGTCAGTGCCGCTACGTATCCGCGCCACTGCTC
>DATISQ010000051.1:0-14356 GCA_035581905.1 Cryobacterium sp. | reverse complement strand
CCCCCGGCACGCAGCCGGCGACACGTTCGAAGTCCATCAGAGTCTTCCACACCTCGTCGATCGGTGCGACGACGGAGAACGTGCTGTTGATGTCCATTATCGGGTCCTCGTATTCTCGTGTGTGTCCGAACGGTCGGCGCGGATCGCCGCCGCCACTTCTGCCAGGGCCGCATAGCTGTGCCCGCTGACGAACGCGTCCACATACGGCAACGCGGCCGCCATGCCGCCCACCGCCGGTTGGTAGTCCAGGGCGACCTTCCTCGGGTTGACCCAGACGATGCGGAAGGCCAGTCGACGGAGGCGGGCCATCTGGGTGCGCACGGAATCCGGGTCGTCCAGAGCCCACCCGTCGGAGATGATCACGATGACCGCCCCGCGGGCGAGACCGCGTCGACCCCAGGCGTCCACGAAATGACGGATGCTCTCCGCCAGCCGCGTGCCGCCCGCCCAGTCCTCCGTGCTCGCGGCAGCCCGGGCCAGAGCCTGGTCGGGGTCGCGCACCGCGAGCTGACGGGTCAGCCGGGTCAATCCGGTCGAGAAGATGAAGGCTTCCGCCTCGGCCCCGGCGACCGCACCCTGCAGGAGCGACAGGAACACCCGCGTATACGGTTCCATCGAGCCGGACACATCGCACAGCAGGATCAGCCGGCGCAGTCGCGTGCTTCGGCGCTTGTAGATCAGACGCACCGGTTCCCCGCCGGTGCGTTGCGCCGCCCTGACCGTTCGGCGCAGGTCCAGACTCGGGGTGCTCCGGGCGGACTTCCGGGTGCGGCGGCTGACCCGTTCCGGCGTGGCGAGGGCGATCCGGTGCACCAGCTGACGCATCCGTGCGACCTCGTCCGGGGCCAGGTCGGCGAAGGACATCTGGTGCAGGCGCTGCTCGGTTGCCGCGGTGACCAGGATCGATTCCCGCTCCGGAGCGTCCGTGTCTGCGGAGCTGTCCCCGCCCGGGGCCAGGGCCGGCGGCCGGGCCAACGCCTGGTCCGCCGCGATCGCCGGCCGCTGGTCGGCCGCGGTCGGCCGGGTGCGGGGTTCGGAGCCGATCGACGGCGGAGCGTTCCGGTCGCCGCGGAAGTCGGCCGGGTCGAGGGTTCCGGCGAACACGGCGTCGAAAACCGCGTCGAACACGGGCACCTGCTCCCTCGAGGAGACCAGGACCACCCGGCACGTCCAGTACAGCGGGTCGCGCTCGTGGGGCGGAACCAGCCGGAGGGCCTCCGCCAGCCGGGCGGCACGGTCCGGGGAGCCCGGGAGCCCCGCGCGGCGCAGTGCCGCGCTGAACCCGACCGCCAGTGCGGCCGCTTCGACGCTGGTCCGGCCGGCACCGGCCTGGTCGGCGGCGCTCCGGATGCCCGGTGACCCCGGGTCAGCCATGATCGCCCACCAGCCACGCTGCGCCGCGGCCGACCGCCAGGTCGAGGTCGTCACGGTTCTTCAGAATCGACCCCCAGGTCTGATCCACATGCTCGGCGTCGAGCTGGTCGACGCCGAGCACGGTCAGGGCCGACACCCAGTCGATGGCCTCGGCGATGCCGGGCGGCTTCGCCAGATCCAGAGACCGCAGCCGGGTGATGGCCGACGCCGCCTGCAGGGCGATGCGTTCGGCGCTGTCCGGAACCCGGCGGCGCACGATCTCGGCGATCCGCTGCGGTGTCGGGTAGTCGATCCAGTGGTACAGGCACCGCCTGGTCAGGGCGTCGTGCAGGTCCCGGGTGCGATTGGAGGTCAGGATCACGATCGGCGGATGCGTGGCGCGCACGGTGCCCAGCTCCGGGATCGTCACGGCCGCCTCGGCCAGCAGCTCGAAGGTGAAGGCCTCGAATTCGGCATCCGCCCGGTCGATCTCATCGAGGAGGAGCACCGCCGGACGGGGCCCGCGGTGCTCGATCGCCTGCAGCAGGGGGCGGCGCAGCAGATACTCCGGCCCGAACAGTTCCGTCTCGGCCAGGTTGGCCTGGCGGGCCTCCGCCAGCCGGATTCCCAGCAGCTGGCGCGGGTAGTTCCACTCGTAGAGCGCTTCGCCGGCGTCGATGCCCTCGTAGCACTGCAGCCGGAACAGGGGAGTGTCCAGCACCCGGGCCAGCGCCTTGGCTGCCTCGGTCTTGCCGACCCCCGGCTCACCCTCCAGCAGGATGGGCTGCGGGAGACGCACCGCCAGGAACAGCGCAGTGGCGAGGCCCTCGTCGGCCAGATAGTCGACCTCGTCCAGGGCATCCAGCAGGGCGGGGACCCCCGGGATCAACCGGCGTACGTCGTCCTCGGCGCCCGTCCGAGCAGCGCCGGTCACGGTGCCGGTCCCCACGGCGCCGGTTCCAATGTGGCGAGCGCCCGCTCGTAGTCCGCCTCGGTGTCGATGTCAGGGGGAATCGGTCCGGGCACGACCACCTGGCACACCTCTGCGGCGCGTTGCTCGAGCAGCCTCCAGACCGCCTTGTCGCCGTGGAGGGCGGCCAGGTCCGGCAGCACCGACCGGTCGAAGGCGAACGGATGCCCGACTCCGTCGTCGTAGCGGCAGACGGCGAGGCGAGCGGCTCCCCGGCCATCCAGCAGCCGGTGCACGGTCGCCGGCCCCACTCCGGGCTGGTCGCCGAGGAGGAGCACCAGCACGTCCGTGTCCGGGTGCAGCGCCGGGATGGCGGCCGCGATCGACGAGGAGCAACCGGCATCGAACGCGGGATTGCCGACGACGTTGCAGCCGCGGGTGTCGACCCTCTGCCGCACCAGATGCTCCGCGCCGCCGAGGGCCAGCACGATCTGGTCGAAGCCGCTGGCGCGTGCGGTTTCGAGAACGGCGTCGAGGAGGACCCCGTCACCGTACGGGAGGAGCTGTTTGGGTCGTCCCAGACGGAGTGACGCCCCGGCGGCCAGGACCAGCCCGGCGATGCGCGGCTCAGGAGGCGATGACATACCGCACCGGATCGGCGAGGAAACTGCGACGGCAGGACTCCGAGCAGAAGTAGACGGTTTTCCCGCCGAGGGGGGCCCGCGGCGTCGCGTCCCCGATGGTGACCGACATCCCGCACACCGGGTCGACGAGCGCCGCGGCCGCGACCGCGACCGTGGCGGGCGCCTCCGATGCCGGCCGTTCGGCCCGCTCCGCGATGAGCTGGGCGAGGATGGACAGGGCGATCTCGGCGGGGGATCGGGCGCCGAGCTGAAGCCCGGCGGGGCTGTGCACGTGCGCCCGCTGCTCCTCCGAGACGTTGAGGGACGCCAGCACGGCCGCGCCCCGGGCGTGGCTGGCGACGAGAGCGATATAGGGCACCCCGGCGTTCAGGGCGGCCTCCAGGGTGGGTTCCTCATCACGTCCGTGCGAGGCCACGATCAGGGCCGCATCGTCGGACCGAGGCGTCGCATCGCCTCCCGCCGTGAGGTGCATCTCGAGACCCAGCGGGCCCCCCAGCGCCAGCAGGGCCCGCGCCACCGGCGTTGTTCCCACGACCAGCACCCGTGGCGCCGGCGCGGAGGGCTCGAGGAAGATCTCGATGGCGCCGCCGCTGAGGCACGGGTTCGACACCTGCACGGCTCCCTCCTCGCGCCGGTGGGAGGGCTCACCCGCCACGACGCGCAGCAGGAGCGGCTCGTGAGAGGAGAGACTCTTCAATCCGTATTCCCGCACCGAGGCTTCCACACAGGCGCCGCCGACGAATCCCTCCAGGGTTCCGTCGGCCAACAACAGGCCGGTGTCCCCGGCCCGGGCGCTGGTGGGATGCTGGGCCCGCACCACGGTGGCGCGCACGAACGGTTCCCGGTTTACTGCGAGTGACCGAGCCCTCTCCTCGAGGGCATCTCTCATTTCCGACATGGTGACCGGCGGATCAGATCGGCGGGCGTGGCCGGCCCTGCATGGCCTCCCAGACCCGAGCCGGGGTGCACGGCATATCCATATGAGTGATGCCGAAGGGTGCCAGGGCGTCGACCACCGCGTTGACGATCGCCGGCGGCGACCCGACGGTGGCGGACTCGCCGATCCCCTTAGCCCCGATCGGGTGGTGCGGCGACGGGGTCACGGTGAACCCGGTCTCCCAGTCCGGCACCTCCAGGGCCGTGGGGATGAGGTAGTCCATGAACGTGCCGCCGAGGTTGTTGCCCTCCTTGTCGAACTCGATGAACTGCATCAGGGCCATGCCGACCCCGTCGGTGAGGCCGCCGTGCACCTGCCCCTCGATGATCATCGGATTGATTCGGGTGCCGCAGTCGTCGACGGCGATGAATCGGCGCACCTTGACGTGACCGGTGCCGGGGTCGACGTCGACCACGCAGATGTAGGCGCCGAAGGGAAAGGTCAGGTTCGGGGGATCGTAGGTGACCTCGGCATCCAGGTTGCCGTCGATCCCTTCCGGCAGGGTGACGGTGCCGTGCGCGCCCATGGCGATTTCGGCCATGGTCTTGCCGACGCTCGGGTCGCCCTTGACGAACCAGCGGCCCTTCTCCCACTCGAGGTCCTCGGGCCGTGTCTCGAGCATCGCGGCCGCGATGAACTTCGCCTTCTCCCGCACCTTGCGTGCGACCAGAGCAACGGCCGCGCCGCTGACCGGCGTCGACCGGCTGCCGTAGGTGCCGAGTCCGAAGGGGGTCTGGTCCGTGTCACCGTGCACGACGTCGATGTCTTCCGGCGGGATGCCGAGCTCCTCGGCCACGATCTGGGCGAAGGTCGTCTCATGACCCTGCCCCTGGCTCTGCACGGAGATGCGCACGACGGCCTTGCCGGTGGGGTGGATCCGCAGTTCGGCGCCGTCCGCCATTCCCAGGCCGACGATGTCCATGTGTTTGCGCGGCCCGGCCCCCACGGTCTCGGTGAAGAACGAGATTCCGATCCCCATCAGCTCACCGCGATCGCGCTTCTCCTGCTGTTCGCGCCGGAGGTCGTCGTAGCCGGCCATCTGCATCGACTTGCGCAGCGCCTGCTCGTAGTTGCCGGAGTCATACTCCCACCCGGTCTTGTTCTGGTACGGGAACTGTTCCGGTCTGATCAGGTTCTTCAGCCGCAGTTCCGCGGGGTCCATCTCCAGTTTCCGGGCAAGCATGTCCACGAGTCGTTCGACCAGATACACGGCCTCGGTGACCCGGAAGGAACAGGCGTAGGCGACTCCGCCCGGCGCCTTGTTCGTGTACACGCCGGTCACCTTGCAGTGCGCGGCCTGCAGGTCGTAGCTTCCGGTGAAGATGTGGAAGAAGCCGGCCGGGTACTTCGAGGGCTGGGCCGTGGCGTTGAAGGCGCCGTGGTCCGCAAGAACGGTCGACCGGACGGCGAGGATCTTGCCATCCTTCGTGGCCGCGATCTCGCCCTGCATGATGTAGTCGCGGGCGAACGAGGTGCTCATCAGATTCTCGGAGCGGTCCTCCATCCACTTCACCGGCCGACCGGTCACGATCGACCCGACGACGGCGAGGATGTAGCCCGGGTAGATGCCGACCTTGTTTCCGAAGCCTCCGCCGATGTCGGGGGAGACGATGCGGATTTTGTGTTCCGGGATGCCCGAGACGATCGCGAACAGGGTGCGGTGCGCGTGCGGGGCCTGGCTGGTCTCGTACAGGGTCAGCGCGCCTTCGATCGGCTCGAAGTCGGCGACGGCCCCGCAGGTTTCCATCGGAGCCGGGTGCACGCGGGGGTAGACCATCTCCTGGGTCACGACGACATCCGCCGAGGCGAACACCGCGTCGGTCTCGGCCGCGTTGCCCGCCTCCCAATCGAAGATGTGGTTGTCGGTGCGGCCCTCGATGTCGTCGCGGATGACGGGGGCGCCGGGGTCCAGGGCCGTGCGCACGTCGATGACCGGCGGCAGCACGTCGTAGTCGACCTCGATGAGCTCGAGCGCGTCGCGCGCGGCGTAGCGGTCCTCGGCGACCACGAAGGCGACCTCCTGCCCCTGGAACCGCACCTTGTCGGTGGCGAGCACGGCCTGCACGTCGGCGGAGAGGGTCGGGGCCCAGGCGAGCTTGAGGCCGAGCAGATCCTGGCCGGTGATCACGGCCACCACGCCCGGGTGGGCCAGCGCGGCGCTCGTGTCGATCGACACCAGGCGGGCGTGCGCCACGGGGGAGCGCAGGATGGCGCCGTGCAGCATCCCGGGAAGCACGATGTCATCGACGTAATGCCCCTTGCCCCGCACGAAGCGGGGGTCCTCCTTGCGCTGGATCCGGCCGTAGCCGATCGGGCGGTTGTCGTCTCCGGCCGCCGGGTTCTCGGCGCGCTCCTCGATGATGGTCATGCCGTTACCTCTTCTCCTGCGTTCTCGTCCAGCTCTTCCTGCCCCGCGGGGTGGGCCGCGGCCCACTGCACCGAGCGCACGATCGTCGCGTAGCCGGTGCACCGGCACATCTGGCCGGAGATCGCCTCGCGGATCTCGCTTTCGTCCGGATGCGGGTTGTTGTCCAGCAGGGCCCGGGCGGTGAGCATCATCCCCGGCGTGCAGAACCCGCACTGGAGGCCGTGTTCCTCCATGAACCCCTGCTGCACGGGATCGAGCGTGGTTCCCGTGGCGAGCCCCTCGACCGTGGTCACGGAGTGGCCGTCGGCCATAGCCGCGAGAACCGTGCAGGATTTCACCGGCCGGCCGTCCATGAGCACGACGCAGGTTCCGCAGTTGGAGGTGTCGCACCCCCAGTGCGTGCCGGTCAGCCGCAGCTGGTCGCGAATGAAATGAACGAGCAGCACCCGTGCTTCGATCTCTTCGGTGATGTCGGTGCCGTTGATGGTCATGCTGATCTGCATGGACTTAGCCTTCCTGTGCTTCGGCGGCGCGGGCGGCCGCGCGCCGCAGCACCCGGCGGGTGAGTTCGTCGGCGAGGTGCCGCTTGTAGTCGATCGGGCCGCGCTGGTCGGCAACCGGGTCGCTGGCCAGCGCGGCAAGCCGCCCGGCCTCCACGAACAGGTCTTCCCGCGGGTGCTGCCCGCGCAGCATGGCCTCGGCCTCAGTGACCGTTCCTTCCATGCCGACGGCGGTGAGGCCGATGGTGACGTCATCGATCGTGCCGTCTTCGGACAGGGTCACTGCCGCTCCCGCCGCGACGACGGCCCAGTCGCCGACACGGCGCTCGACCTTCTCATAGGCGCTGCCCGAGCGGGGGCGGATCGGGAAGCGCACCTCGCAGAGGAGTTCGTTGTGCGCCACGGCGGTCTCGTAGGCGCCCTGGTGGAAGTCGTGCATGCTGAGGACGCGCTCGCCGCCAGGCCCGCGGACGACCGCCTCCGCCCGCAGCACCTTGCAGACCGTCGAGAGGTCTTCGGCCGGGTCCGCCTGGCAGAGGGACCCGCCGATGGTTCCCCGGTTGCGCACCGTCGGATCCGCGATCACCCGCTCCGCATCGGCGACGATCGGAAAAAGACGGGCGATCTCGGGGGACTCCAGAAGGGTCGCATGGCGGGTCATCGCACCGACGCGCAGCGTGTTGCCGTCGCGGAGCACGAAATCCAGTTCGAAGAGCTCGTTGATGTCGATCAGCCATTCGGGTCTGGCCAGCCGGAGCTTCATCATCGGCAGGAGACTGTGCCCGCCCGCGACGACCCGGGACTCCGGCCCGTGGCGGTCGAGAAGGGTGATCGCATCGTCGACCGTGCTGGCGCGCACGTAGTCGAAGGAAGCTGGAATCTGCACAGGGGCCTCCACCTCGAACAGGTGCCCGGCGGCAGCGTCGGGCACGGAATTGAGACACATAGTGCTCCGCGGCCACCCGCTTGTCAACGCGAATCGGGGCGCTCCGGCCGCCGGGGAAACGATCGCCGGAGCCCCGCACGCTATGGCTGTGGACCCAGGTGGAGGACATCAGCCGAGTGCTCGTGGCCTGACTGGCTCGGTAGCCGCCCCGGACCGAGAAAGGCCCCGGCGAAGAATCGCCGGGGCCTCATGCACTGTCTCAACCAGCGCTCGTCCGATCACAGCAGGACTGCGACCGGAAGTCTGTGTGTCAGCATACAGGGTGGTTCTCCGGTCGATGATGTGCCGAGGGCGGCGTGCGGTTCGTCTCAATGCTCCGCGTCGTCGTCGGGGCCGAGGGCCCCCGGGGGCAGTCCCAGCTCGTGTTCGGCGACGGTGCGCACGAGACCGCGCAGCCGCTGCGCATGGCCGTAGCGCACGATGGCGTGCGCGTTCAGCCCGTCGATGATCGCCAGGAGCTGCCAGGCGACCGCGTCCGGATCGATCGCCCGGAATTCGCCGCGCGCGCAGCCGGTTCGCAGCACATCGGAGAGGAATGCCTGCCAGGCATCCATCTGCACGCCCACCTCCACGGCGAGCGCAGCGTGACGTCGGCCGAGACTCCAGGCGTCAAGCCAGACGGCGGTCACGGTGCTGCGGTCGGGTCCGAGCAAGGTGTTGATCAGGGTCTGCAGGGCCGTCACGGATGTCTCGCAGGGGGCCAGTTCCTCGGCCACCTCGCCGATCTCGGCGGCGACGATCGTCCCGAACGTCGTGGCCACCAGGGTTTCCATGCTCGGCTGGTAGTGACTGACCAGGGCCGAGGTCACCCCGACCCGGGAGGCGACCGCCCGAAGCGTGAGGGCCGGCAGTCCCTCGTCGAGGGCGATCTCCCGGGCGGCGCGGGCGATTTCCGCCGCGCGCTCGATCGGCGCCTTGCGCCGGGATGCGCTCGGATCGGTTGACATGAAACCTGAGTCTATATATCTTTAGCCAACGGTTATTGATCAGGTGATCAATTATTCCGCAGGGAGGTCTCCTCATGCTTCTGCTCCACGCCCCGGGCATCGCCGAACCGCTGACCCGCACGGCGGGAGAGTCCGGGCCACCGCTCCGGGTCGGCCTTGTGCAGCATCGCTGGCATGCCGATCAGGGCGCGCTGCGCGCGGAACTGGCCGACGGCATCCGTCTGGCCGCTGGCCAGGGTGCCCGCGTCGTCTTCCTGCCGGAGCTGACCCTGCGGAAATACCCCGGCAACGCACGGGCCCAGGGTGTGCCGAAGCAGACCGCCGAGGACCTGCTGACCGGCCCGACCTTCACCTTCGCGGCCGAGCAGGCCGGATTGCACGGCGTCGTCGTGCACGCCTCCCTCTACGAGAGGCCCGCTGCAGACGATGCCCCGGCGGACCCGCGCGGCTACAACACGGCCATCCTGGTGTCACCGACCGGGCGGCTGCTCGGGCGCACCCGCAAACTGCACATCCCGGTCACCGAGGGCTACTACGAGGACACCTGGTTCCGGCCGGGCCCGGCCGTGGACGCGTACCCCGTCTACGCCCCGGAGGAACTGGGCGGTGCCCGGATCGGGCTGCCCACCTGCTGGGACGAATGGTTTCCCGAGGTGTCGCGGCTGTACGGCCTCGGCGGCGCCCAGCTGCTGGTCTACCCGACGGCGATCGGATCGGAGCCCGGCTTCCCGACGTTCGACACCCAGCCCCTCTGGCAGCAGGTGATCGTGGCCAACGGCATCACCAGCGGACTGTTCATGGTGGTGCCCAATCGTCACGGCGATGAGGGCGACCTGACCTTCTACGGCTCCTCCTTCATCTCCGACCCTTACGGACGAGTGCTCGTGCAGGCTCCCCGCGACGAGTCCGCGGTGCTGGTGGCCGACCTCGACCTGGCGCAGCGGGAGGACTGGCTGACGCTGTTCCCCTTCCTCGCCACCCGGCGGCCGGACAGCTACGCGGGGCTGACCGCGCCGGTCGACCCGGCGCATCCGTTCGGGGCACCGGTGACGGCGGGGCCGGCGTGACCTGGCTGATGCCGGCGGAGACCGCGCCGCAGGACCGGATCTGGATGGCGTTCCCGGTGGCCGGTTATACGCTCGGCTCCGACGCTGATTCCGCCGATGAGGCGCGCCGCACCTGGGCCGCGGTTGCCCACGCGGTCCTCGACTTCGAACCCGTCACCATGGTCGTCGACCCGGCCGAGGTCGCGACGGCGCGTCGGTACCTGTCCACCGAGATCGAGATCATCGAGGCGCCGCTCGACGATGCCTGGATGCGCGATATCGGCCCGACCTTCGTCCGGGGCGACGACGGCCGGCTGGGCGCGGTGGACTGGACGTTCAACGGCTGGGGCGCCCAGGACTGGGCACGCTGGGGCAAGGACGCGGAGGTCGGTCGGGTCGTCACCGCCGCCTCTGACGCGTACCCGATCTCCTCGGTGCTCGTGAACGAGGGTGGCGGCATTCACGTCGACGGCGAGGGAACGGTGCTGGCCACCCAGACCGTTCAGCTGGATCCGGGCCGTAACCCCCACCTCGACCGGGCCAGGGTCGAGGCCGAGTTCGCGCGCACTCTCGGCGCCACCCGCGTGGTCTGGCTGCCGCGCGGCCTGACCCGCGACCAGCAGCGTTACGGGACCCGGGGCCACGTCGATATGGTGGCCGCCATCCCGTCACCGGGTACGGTGCTGATCCATGCCCAGGCCGACCCGGCCCACCCCGACCATGCCGTGACCCGGCAACTCCGCACCGTGCTCGCCGAATCGACGGATGCCGCGGGCCGGGCGTTCACCATCATCGACCTGCCGGCCCCGGCCGCGCTCAGGGACGAGGACGGCTTCGTGGACTACAACTACGTCAACCATCTCGTCGTCAACGGGGGCGTGATCGCCTGCAGCTTCGGCGAGGACCGGGCCGACCGGGCTGCGGCGGAGATCCTGGCCAGGGTGTATCCGGGCCGAACGGTCGTTTCGGTCGAGGCGCGGCCGCTGTTCGCGCGGGGCGGCGGCATCCACTGCATCACTCAGCAGCAGCCGTCGGCCGGATAGCGCATCGCGCCGCGCCGGGATGGTGTCCACTCGGTGAACGTTCAGGGGGCTGTGGCAGAATTGACAGGTTGGCTATCAGGAATGGTGCCGGGTGTTCCCACAGGCACAACCCACCTTTCCCCTGGCCGACTGTTCGGCTAGTCGGCGCCACCGGGACGCCGCATGCAGCGCGATCTGAAACGAGTGAGTTTGAAGTTCATTGTCGGGGAAACCCTCGTCTACCCGCACCACGGTGCGGTCACCCTTACCGAGCTCTCCACCATCACCCTGAAGGGGGTCGCCCAGCCGGCGATGACGCTGCGCGTTCACTCGTCGCAGCTCACGATCCAACTGCCCATCGCGAACGCGGGGCTCGTCGGAGTGCGTGACGTCATCGACGCCGCGGGGCTGGAAGAGGTCTACAAGGTGCTGCGGGAGCCGTTCACCGAGGAGGCCACGAACTGGAGCCGCCGGTTCAAAGCGAACCAGGAGAAGATGGCGAGCGACAGCGTGACGCGCGTCGCCGAAGTCGTCCGAGACCTGTGGCGCCGCGAACAGGACGGTGGCGTCTCCGCCGGTGAAAAGCGGATGCTCGCCAAGTCCCGTCAACTGTTGGAGTCGGAGTTGGCGCTGGCGCTGGGCACCTCACCGGAAGACACCGTCCTGGCCCTGGACGAAGTCCTCTCGGGTGCCCTCACCGAAGCCGTGTAGCCCAACGCGGATTCTTCAGTTTGAGCGGATGATCCGCAGCCGACCCGCGCGGGCGGAGTGGCCGAGGACTAGCTTGTTGGCGTGTCCCCTCCAAAGATCGACGCATGGACCGCTCACGCCGCAGGCGTAGAGCGGCTCCTCGCGAGCTATCGGGCGGTGCCGTCGGCCTCCTCCGTGCGGCTGGCCAAGCCCACCTCCAACCTGTTCCGGTCACGGGCGAAGCCGAACGCCCGAGGCCTCGAGACCTCGGGGTTGAGGGGCGTCATCGCGGTCGACCCGGAAGCGCGGACGGCCGACGTGGGCGGCATGTGCACCTACGAAGACCTCGTTGCGGCGACGCTGGGCTACGGCCTGGCTCCACTGGTGGTCCCGCAGCTGAAGACGATCACCCTGGGCGGTGCGGTCACCGGCCTCGGCATCGAGTCGACGTCCTTCCGCAACGGTCTGCCGCACGAGTCGGTGTTGGAGATGGACATCCTCACCGGCGCCGGAGAGGTGGTCACCGCCTCGCCCCTCGAGCACGCGGACCTCTACCGGGCCTTCCCCAACTCGTACGGCACGCTCGGTTACGCGGTGCGTCTCCGCATCTCCCTGGAGCCCGTCGAGCCGTTCGTCGAACTCCGGCATCTGCGGTTCCACGCGCTCACCGATCTGGTCGCGGCGATGGACCGTATTGTCGCGACCGGCGGCCTGGACGGTGTGCGAGTCGACTACCTCGACGGCGTGGTGTTCAGCGCCGACGAGAGCTACCTGTGCGTCGGCACACAGTCCGCGGCAACCGGCCCGGTGAGCGACTACACCGGTCAGCTGATCTACTACCGCTCGATCCGACACGGTGATGGCATCACGCACGACCGGCTGACGATTCACGACTACCTGTGGCGGTGGGACACGGACTGGTTCTGGTGCTCGGAGGGCTTCGGGGCGCAACGCCCGCGGATCCGCCGGCTCTGGCCACGGAGATATCGGCGCAGCAGCTTCTACGGGAAGCTGATGCGCTATGAACGGCGCTTCCACATCGGCGATCGCATCGAGCGACTGGGCGGTCGCCCGCCCCGCGAACGTGTCGTGCAGGACGTCGAGGTGCCGATCGCGCGGTGCGCGGAGTTTCTGGACTGGTTCCTTGCCACCGTGCCGATCGAGCCGATCTGGCTGTGCCCGCTGCGGTTGCAGGGCGACAGCTGGCCGCTCTACCCGATCCGGCCGCAGCAGACCTACGTCAATGTCGGCTTCTGGTCGACGGTTCCCGTGGGGTCGACCGAGGGGGAGGCGAACCGTCTGATCGAACGCAAGGTCAGCGAGCTGCACGGGCACAAGTCGCTGTATTCCGACTCCTATTACCCTCCGGAGGAATTCGGCGAACTGTACGGCGGAGAAACGTATCGGACCGTGAAGAAGCGGTACGACCCCGATTCGCGGCTCCTCGATCTCTACGCGAAGGCGGTGCAACGACGATGACCACGTTCAGGGAGCGGTCGCGCGAGGATGCAGAAAGACCGGCCCGGCGAGATGCGGCGGGGAAGCTCACCCTTGCCGAGATCCTGGAGATCCTCGCCGGCGGGCGGCTTCCGCTGAGCTTCACCGCTTACGACGGGAGTTCGGCCGGTCCGCCGGACGCACCGCTCGGTCTGGAGCTGAAGACGCCGCGCGGCACGACCTATCTGGCCACCGGCCGCGGTGATCTGGGCCTGGCCCGCGCGTACATCGCCGGTGACCTCGATGTGCACGGGGTGCACCCGGGCGACCCGTACGACCTCCTCAAAGCGCTCGCCGGCGATCTGGACTTCAAGCTTCCGCCGCCGCGAGTGACGGCCCACATCATCCGTTCCATCGGAGCCCGGCATCTGCGGCCCATCGCGCCGCCGCCGCAGGAGGCGCCATCGCGCTGGCGCCGCGCCGTCGGGGGACTCCGGCACAGCAAGACCCGGGACGCCGACGCGATCCACCACCACTACGACGTATCGAATACGTTCTACGAGTGGGTGCTCGGGCCGTCGATGACCTACACCTGTGCGTGCTATCCGAGCCCCGCCGCATCGTTGGACGAGGCGCAGGAGAACAAGTACCGGCTGGTGTTCGAGAAGCTGCGGCTCAAGCCCGGTGACCGACTGCTCGACGTCGGGTGCGGCTGGGGCGGCATGGTGCGCTACGCCGCCCATCGCGGAGTCGAATCCACCGGCGTGACGCTGTCGGAACAGCAGGCCGCGTGGGCACAGCGGGCAATCGCCGACGAGGGGCTGACCGGCCTGGCCCAGGTCCGCTACAGCGACTACCGCGACGTTGCAGAGACCGGCTTCGACGCCGTGTCGTCGATCGGGTTGCTCGAGCACATCGGAGTGCAAAACTATGCGTCGTACTTCGACTTCCTGAAATCCCGGCTGCGCCCCGGCGGGTTGCTGCTCAACCACTGCATCACCCGGCCGGACAACCGGACCGAACCGTCCCCCCGCGGGTTCATCGACCGCTATGTCTTCCCCGACGGAGAGCTCACCGGCGTGGGCCGCATCATCAGCGCGGCACAGGATGTCGGACTGGAGGTGGTGCACGAGGAGAACCTGCGCCATCACTATGCAATGACGCTGCGCGACTGGTGCGCGAACCTCGTCGAGCACTGGGACGAGGCGGTCGCCGAGGTGGGATTGAACACCGCGAAGGTGTGGGGTCTGTACATGGCCGGGTCACGGCTCGCGTTCGAGACCGGGGGGATCCAGCTGCACCAGGTGCTGGCGGTCAAGCCTGACGACGCGGGGGACGTCGGCGACCTGCCGCTGCGTCCGTGGTGGACACCCTGATGGGTGACACGGCCGTTTCGGCGGCTGCCTGCTCCGACCGGACACCGAGGCCGCCGGCGGGCATCCGATGATCATCGAGATCCTCACACTGCTCCTCGGCATTGCGGTGATCCTCGTGATCATCGCGGCGAACGGATATTTCGTCGCCCAGGAGTTCGCATTCATGTCGGTCGACCGCCG
>DATISQ010000050.1:0-2068 GCA_035581905.1 Cryobacterium sp. | reverse complement strand
GCTGCAGAACGGCATCGAGCTCGACGACGGCCCCATCTCCGCCGACAAGGCCCGCCTCCTGACCAGCCCTCCCGGCGACGGCTTCAGCCTGGTCGAACTCACCCTGCACTCCGGCCGCAACCGCATCGTGCGCCGCATGATGGAAGCCGTCGGCCACCCCGTCGTCGACCTGGTGCGCCGCCAGTTCGGCCCGCTGCACCTCGGCACGCTCCGCGTGGGCGATGTGCGCGACCTGACCAAGGTGGAACTCGGTCAGCTGCTCACCGTGTCGCGGGCCGAAACCAAGATCTAGGCGCCAGGAGTCCCCATGGTTGAATCTCGCCTGATCGGGCCCGTGCGCGTCGTGGGCGCCGGCCTGCTCGGCACCAGCATCGGCCTGGGCCTTCGCGCGCGCGGCATCGAGGTCATCCTCGCCGACGCGTCGCCGACCAACCTCAGCATCGCCGCTGACTACGGCGCCGGCCGGGCCGCCCTGCCCGGCGACCTGCCCCAGCTGAGCGTGGTCTGCGTGCCGCCGGACGTGACGGCCGAGATCGTCGCGCGCGAGCGGGCCGCTTACCCGCAGGCGATCGTGACGGATGTCGCCAGCGTCAAGCTGGCCCCGCTGCAGGAGCTGCGGGCGATGGGGGCCGACGTGTCCCGTTACATCGGCGGTCACCCGATGGCCGGCCGCGAACGCGGGGGACCCCTCGCCGGCCGCGCCGACCTCTTCATCGGCCGCCCCTGGGTGGTGGCCGCGCACGACGCGATCAGCTACCAGCAGGCCACCGCGATCGACGACCTGATCCTCGACCTCGGCGCGATCCTGGTCGAGATGAGCCCCGAGGAGCACGACCGTGCCGTCGCGCTCATCTCCCATGTGCCGCAGGTCGTGTCCACGATCATGGCGCGCCGGTTGACGGATGCCGCCGGCTCGGCCTTGAACCTGGCCGGCCAGGGTCTGCGCGACGTGACCCGGGTCGCGGCCAGCGACCCGGAACTGTGGGTGCAGATCCTCGGCGCGAACGCCCAACCCGTGCGGGACATCCTGCTGGCCTACCGCGAGGACCTCGACCGTTTCATCGACGCCCTCGACGCCCCCGCCGCGCCCGGAGCCCGCCGCAAGGTCGCCGAGGAACTCGCCGGCGGCAACACCGGGGTGGCCCGTCTGCCCGGCAAGCACGGCCAGGACCGCCGCTTCGTGTCGATCAGCGTGATGGTCGACGACACCCCCGGGCAGCTGGCCCGACTCCTCAACGAGATCGGCGAGGTCGGGGTCAACCTCGAAGACCTCCGTCTCGAGCACTCGCCGGGCGCCCAGCTGGGCCTGGCCGAAATTTCTGTACTCCCTGAGGCCGTTGGTCGCCTCACCGAAGAGCTGGCCGCCCGCGGCTGGCGGATTGCTGGTTAATCATGGGTCGTCACTCAAGCCCCCACATCGTCGCGATCGACGGGCCGGCCGGCAGCGGCAAGTCCAGTGTCAGCCGCGCCGCCGCCCGGCGCCTCGGCTTCGACTACCTCGACACGGGGGCCGCCTACCGGGCGTTCGCCTGGTTCGTCAGCGACCGGGGGATCGACCCGGCGGACACCGCCGCCGTCGTGGCCGCCCTGCCCGATTTCGACTACTCCATCGGCATCGCCCCGGACGAGCACTTCGTTCGGGTCGGCGGGGCGGATGTCACCGACGCGATCCGCGATCCCGCCGTCTCCGCCATCGTGAGTTCCGTGGCCCGCATCCCGGAGGTGCGCACGCACCTCACCGAGCTGTTCCGCACCATCGCGGCGAGCTCGCAGCGCACCGGAATTGTGATCGAAGGCCGGGACATCACCACCGTCGTGGCCCCCACCGCGGAGATCCGCATACTGCTCACGGCCTCCGAGGAGGCTAGAATGGCTAGGCGCTCTGCGGAAATATCGACCCAATCGGCTGAAACCGTGGCGGAGCAGCTGCGATCGAGGGATCGCGCTGACTCACAAGTTGTCGAATTCATGAGCGCCGCAGACGGTGTGACCACCGTCGACTCCACCCATCTCGACTTCGAACAGACCATTGACGCGGTCCTCGACGTCATCAATACATACCGCGAGG
>DATISQ010000049.1:0-28671 GCA_035581905.1 Cryobacterium sp. | reverse complement strand
TCGAGTTGCCACTCCTTGCGCGGCTCGTCGACCTCCTCGAGGCGCGCGATGCGGCTCTCCATCTGGCGCACCTTCTGCGCCTGCTTCTCGCTGGACTCGGCGGATGCCTTGCGCCGGATCTTGTCGTTGTCGGGCGCCTTCTTCATCGCATTCCGCACGCCCTGGCTCGACCATTCGCGCTGGGTGCGGGCGCGGCCCACAAGGTCGGCCTTCTTCTCGGCGAACTCGTCGTAGTGCTCCCGCTTGTGCCGGCGGGACGTCTCGCGCTCCTCCAGGTAGGAGTCGTAGCCGCCGCCGAACACCCGGTTCGTGCCCTGGGCGAGGTCGAGTTCGAGCACGCGCGTCACGCAGCGCGCGAGGAACTCGCGGTCGTGGCTGACGAGTACCACCCCGCCGCGGAGGCCCGTGACGAAGGATTCCAGTCGTTCCAGCCCGTCGAGGTCGAGGTCGTTGGTCGGCTCGTCGAGCAGCACGATGTCGAAGCGCGACAGCAGCAGGGCGGCCAGCCCCACCCGGGCCGCCTGCCCGCCGGAGAGGGACGTCATCAGGGTGTGCTCGGCGAGGTCGGTACCGAGGTTCAGGCCGAGGTCGGCGAGCACCGCGGGCATCCGTTCGCCCTGGTCGGCGGCGCCGCTGGCCAGCCAGCGTTCGAGGGCGGCGGAGTAAACGTCGGCCGGATCGAGGCCATCCGGGCGCGGGGTGGGCGAGAGCTCTCCGAGAGCGGATGCCGCCGCGTCCATCTCGAGGGTCGCCTGGGCGCAGCCGGTGCGCCGGGCGATGTAACCGGCCACGGTCTCGCCGGGCACACGCTCGTGCTCCTGCGGCAGCCAGCCGACGAACGCATCGGCCGGGGCGAGGCTGACGGTACCGGACTGCGGCTCCGTCAGGCCCGCCAGCAGACTCAGCAGGGTGGATTTGCCCGATCCGTTCACGCCGACGACACCCACGACGTCGCCGGGCGCGACGGTGAGGTCGAGTCCGTCGAAGAGTGTGCGGTGCGCGTACCCGCCGGCCAGGCCCTTGGCCACGAGTGTTGCGGTCATGCGTCCATTTTCTCAGACTGGCGCGGCCTTCCCGGTACCGCGGCATCCGTCGCCGTGATCTGCCCGCGGAGTTTTTCGAGAAACGCCGTTCGCGCGGCCGTCAAACCCGGCGTGTCGCGAAAATCTCCGAGGTTAGCGACTCGACGGGCCGACGGATGCCGGCGGCGGCTCAGACGGGGACCGGTTCCGTCTGCCTCCGCGCCACAGTCAGAGCAGGAGCAGGAGCAGGAGCACGAGCCGGAGCCGGAGCGGCTGCAGCGGCAGCGGCGGCCGGGACGACAGCCGGTGCGGGCGCGAGGGTGAGGATCCGTTCCAGGAGCAGCGCCGCGGCGTTGCGCCGGAGGGACAGCACCACCCGGGCCTCGTGCGGATTCTGCCCGGCCGGCCCCGCGGTTCCAGGCCTGTCGGCCGCAGATCCCTCCAGCTTGGCGAAATGGGTCTGGCCGTGGCGCGGGCCGGCGTTCGTGTCCACGCAGATGCGCAGGGTGGGCGCCCGCTCGGCCTCGAGGTCGCCGATTGCGAAAGCCGCGGCGAGAGAGTTGTGCAGGGCGAAGCGCCGCGTGCTGAACTGCTTTCCACACTGCGTCAGACAGGTGCCGAGCATGGCCGCCAGCGCGTGCTGGGTCAGACCCGAGGCCGAAGCCAGTGCGTGCCGATGGGTCTCGTCGAAGGTGTGCGGGGCCGTCGCGTCGAGCGGAACCAGGGTCACCGGCCAGCTGGCCGCGAACACGTCCGCGGCGGCCGTGGGGTCGGCGGCGATGTTGCCCTCGGCGAACTTGCCGGCGTTGCCGGGCGCGAAGACGGCGCCGCCCATGATGGTGACCCGGCGCACGAGCCGGGGCAGTTCCGGGTCGAGGCAGAGCGCCTCGGCCAGGTTCGTCAGCGGGCCGACCGCGATGATCTCCAGTTCTCCGGGGTACTCGTGCGCCAGCCGGATCAGAAGCTCCGTGGCGCTGTCGTCGACCGGGCGGCGGCGCGAGCGGGGCAGCAGCACATCCCCGATCCCGTTGCGGCCGTGCATGTGGGCGGCCCCGCGACGGGAGAGCCCGCTGACGGGCTCCCAGGCGCCGACCGCGACCGGGATGTCCTCCCGCCCGGCGGTCGCCAGCAGGCTCAGGGTGTTCGCCGCGGCGACGGCCGGGTTGACGCATCCGCTCACGGTGCCGATACCGACCAGACGGATGCCCGGCGTCGCCAGCAGGAACGCCAGCGCCACGGCATCGTCGATCCCGGTGTCGCAGTCGAGGTAGATCGGCCGGGGGTGGGGAGCCATCGTGGGTGTCATCGTTGACCATCCGTTCTCATCGTGCTGGTTCAAGGGTGGGAGGGAGCCGGCAGTGCCGGCGCAGGTGTTCATGCCGCGGTCCTCGCGGGGCGCAGGACCAGTGAGGCCAGGAACGACGCCAGGGTGAGGCCGACGGAGATCCACAGGGCCGTCTGGAAGCCGGCGACCGTGCCCGCGGCCACGACCGGGGCGACCAGGGCCAGGCCGGTGCCGATGCCGATCCCGAAGCAGGCGCCGTTCAGGCCGGGCAGGGCCCCACGGGCCTCGGGCGGCGAGTTGAGCACGGAGACGCCGTTGACCGAACTCTGGAACAGGCCGAGGTAGAAGACGCCCATCACGATGAGCAGGCCGAAGACCAGCCAGCGGTCCATCGCGAACACGGCCAGGCCCACCGCGATCAGGGCGATGACGCCGCTGCTCAGCCGCAGTGAGGTGATCCAGCCGATCCGCACGGCGATCCAGCCGGAGAAGATCGCCGCGGTGACCCCGACGAAGGCGGTCGGGGTGAGGTAGAGCAGCGCCGACATCGACGCGGAGAGCCCGTAGCCCACCTGATCGTTCTGGCTGAGCATGACCACGGTGAAGTTGAGTGCGGAGAACACTCCGGCCAGGGTGAGCACCGTGGAGAGCAGGAGCGGCCACACCTGCCGGGAACGCAGCGCGTGGATGGGGATGAGCGGCCGCCGGGTGCGGCTCTCGACCATCACGAAGACGACCGCGCTGATGACCGCCCCGACGAGGTAGCCCAGCGTGAGCGGGTCGGCCCAGCCCGCAGCCGATGCCTGCGAGATCAGGCTGGTGAGCAGCACCAGGAACAGGGACAGGATGCCGGCACCCCACCAGTCCATCGAACCGGCCTGGGGACGCGGCTCATCCCGTGGCACGAAGAGGGCGACGCAACTGATCGCGACCAGCCCGAGGCCGAGGGTGATCACGAACAGGAAGCGCCAGCCGATGGTGTCTGTCACGTAGCCGCCGAGGAAACCGTCGACGCCGAACAGACCGCCGTTGACGGAGGTGATGATTCCGACCGAGATGCCGAACAGCCGGCTGTTCAGACGCTCCGAGAGCAGGAGGAACGAGATCGTGAAGGTGGCGTTGGACGCGCCCTGCAGCACCCGGCCGACCAGCAGCAGGGGGAGGCTCGGCGCGAGGGCGCAGATGACGGTGCCGATCAACAGCAGGGTCAGTACGATCACGAGGCTGCGCTTGCGGCCGAGGAAATCGCTCCCGCGGGAGAAGACCATGCCGAAGACGGCGCCGGCGAGGAAGAACACCGACTGCACCCGGGCGACGTCCTGCATGCTCTCGCCCAGCTGGGCGGCGACGGCCGGCAGTGCGGCGAAAAGGAGGGTGGCATTCAGCTGGAACGTCAGGATCGCCAGAACCAGCGTGCCGATCAACACTCCGGGCCGGGGCGCCCGCGCGCGCTCCGGAACGGGAGCAGCTTCGAGGGGAAGCACGAGCATGACAAGACTCCTTCCTTGGAGCAACCACAAGGTCGACACGCTCAGTGTACATGCTTGTTATACAAGCTGGCCAAGGTGCACGCTAGGCTCGTCTCACCGACCTGGGGAGAACGAATGGATCGACGCACGGAGGCGGCCCTGGCGGGTCCGCTCGAGATCAATGGAAACCTGCCGCTGCGGGTGGCGGTGTATTCGCGGATCACCGAGGCGATCCGCAACGGATCCCTGCCGATCGCATCCCTGCTTCCGTCGGAGTCCGAGCTCGGCACGGCGATGGGCGTGAGCCGCACGGTCGTGCGGGAAGCCCTGATGCTGCTGGAGGAGGACCGCTTCGTGCGCTCCCGCCGCGGCATCGGGCGCTTCGTGGCCGACCGGATGCCGCACCTCGGGTTGCAGAAGATCCGCCCCATCGAGGAACTGCTCAGCGAAACCGGACCGCCCGTGCACGTGCGCCGCACCCAGAACGCGCTGCAGTCCGCGTCGCCCGCGTTCACCGCCGACGCCATCGGCATCCGCACGGACGAGGCGTCCTGGTTCATCGAGAGCGTCATCACCCGGGACGGCGCGCCCATCGCCCTGATCCAGGAGCACGTGCCGGGAGATCGCCTGAGCCGGCTGGGCGACGCAGCGGTGGCGGCCGTGTCCGAGGCTGGAGATGAGGACGCGGGGCGCAGCGCGCTCGCCGCGCTGATCGCGGTGCTCGGTCCGAGCTTCGGGCCCGGTGAAACCGACATCACCCTCGGCGTTCCCGGCGCCACGCGCGGCAAACTCCTGGGGCTGCCCGCCGGCAGCCCGGTGCTGATCCTCACCCAGACGCTCGAGCACGACGGGCACCCGTTCTACCTCTCGAAGTGCCTGGTCAACACGGACTTCGTGCAGCTCGCGATCAGTCACGCGGCGCAGTCCTGAGCTGGGTCGCTAGCGCAGCGCGGAGATCTTCAACGCGATCGCCTTGAAGTTCGCGATCCGTTGCTCGTAGCGGGCCGCGAGCACGATCAGGATGAGGCCGCCCACGCCGAGCCACAGCCACCACGGCACCGCCCCGTAGGCCAGTGAGATCCAGGGCCAGAGCTGCGCGACCGAATGAACCAGCAGCACGACGGCGCCGATCACGAACGGCGCCTGCAACCTGCGCACCAGACCGACCACGATCACCACGGTGGCGACGAGGCCGAGGCCCACCACCCGCCAGAGCGGGCTCTCGGTGATGTCGAGCAGGAGTGACGGCACCAACAGCACGAGCAGCCCGGGCGCGAGCCAGACCCGGCTGCGCGCGGCCGGCGTGACGTCGAGGTGCAGCCAGCCGGTCGCGAGCAGGGCGATGGCCAGAGGGACGCTCACGATCTCGACCGTGTCCGGAGCGGAGTGCCCGAACCCGGCGACCACGGCGACGCCGCCGGCCCCGATGGCCACCCAGGCGACCATCCGACCCAGTCGGCCGTCGTCAGACCAGAACGCCGCGACGTGCAGCGCGGAGAAGGTCCAGACGAGCAGGACCACCCGGATGGTCGCCAGCGGCGCGTAGCCGAGGGCGAGAACCTCGGCTGCGAGAACCCCGACGATCACCAGGACCACCAGGCCGTAACCGAGCCGCAGCGCGGGGGCATCCGTCGCCTCGTCGCCGCCGCGGCCGGAGCCCAGGCCGCCGCCCCGGCCGGCGCCTGCAGCGGCGCGCCGGGAGACGGCCACGAGGCTCGTGCCGACTGCCGCGAGGATCAGCGCCGAGGGCAGCAGCCACGCTTCGAGGCGGGTGTCCGGGCCGTTCGGAGCGAGGCCGAGCAGCGGCTGGATGCGGGTGACGGCCGTGAGCACGACCGTGAGCACGCCGACGCCGAGGGCAGGCCAGGCGAGGGAGGCCCAGCGCGGCCGGGCCAGCAGGAGCGCCCCGCCGACGGCGAACGCGCCGCCGACGGCCAAAGTCAGTACGGGCCGGAGGAGGTCGCCCGTGCCGCCGGCCACCGCACTCGGCAGCAGGGCGAGGGCCAATCCGGCCGCGATCCGGCCGGCCGCACCGGCGGCAGGCACCTCGGCGCCGACCGGTCGGGCGTGGGCGGCGAGCACCTGGCCGACGACGATCGCGAGGCCGAGTGTCACGGTCACGAGTTCGAACGGTTCGGTCGCGTCCGTCCACACGGCGTACACCAGGGCGAGCCCGGCCAGCCCCGCGGCGACCCAGCCGGTGGCCTCGGTCAGTGGCGGGCGCGGCCGCCGGACGGCGAGCACGTGCACGGCCGAGAGGACGAGCACGAGAACGGATGCGCGCACCGCGATCACGACGGCGTCATCGGCTGGGCCGACCCGGGCGAAGGCGGCGATCTCGGCCAGCGTCACGGTCCCGAGCACCAGCATGAGCAGGGTGATGCCCGCGATGCTGCGCGGTCGGAGGGTCGCCGGGTCCGTCCGCCCGGCGAGCAGGAACGTGCCCGCCGCGGCGGCGGCGAGCGGGAGGAACCAGTATTCGAGCCGCGCATCGGGCGCGCCGGGTTCGCCGAGCACGCGCAGCAGCTGCACGGTGCTCGTCACGAGGAGCCCGATCGCGCCGCTCACCCACGCGGCGGCCAGGTAGGCCGAGCGGGGCGGGGCCCAGCGCACGGCGCCGGCGCCGAGCAGCAGCGCGGCGGAGACCGCGGCGATGACGATCGGGCGCACGGGGGAGCCGGCGGCCGAGGCCAGCGCCAGCGGAACGAGCGCCACGAACAGGCCGGCCAGGGTGAGCAGCGCGGCCACCGGGCTCGCCGCTTCGGCGCGCGGGACCCGGCCGAACCGGCGGATCAGGACGGCCAGGATCAGCAGCACGCCGGTGACCGGGAGCACATACGGCTCGAGAGTCTCGGCGCCGCCCCGATTCAGCCCGAGCCACAGGCCGGCCGTGCCGAGCAGCAGGGCGAGCCAGCCAAGATGGCGTCGCGGCGAATGGGAACCGAAGAGCCCGTCCGGGGCGATCGCCGTGACGAGGGCGGTCACCCCGGCCAGGAGCAGCAGGAGCCAGGCGAAGGGGCTCCCGCCGGCGATCACGAACAGCGTGCCGGGAATCAGGATGAGGGCCGCGCCGGCCTCGAGGGCGAGCCGGTCCGCTCGTCCGCGGGCGCCGCGGGCCGTGTCCCCGGCCCCCAGCGTGCCGATCGCGAGGCCGAGGGCGCACACGAGGAGTGCCGCCGTCGCCACGGCGATCCCGTCGACGGATGCGGGGACATCCGTCGCCACCCGCACGGACCAGAACAGTGCCAGCAGTGTGGGTGCGGCGGCGCTCAGGGCGACGAAACGCTCGATCCTCGCGGTGCCGGGGTTGCCGCGCCGCCCCAGCCAGATTCCGATGGCGCCGAGCAGGATCGCCGGGGGCACGATCGAGAGGACGGGCGGGCCCAGCAGCAGTGCGGCGCGCTCGTCGGCCGGCAGGATTTCCATCAGCCCCGCGACGGGCAGGGCGACGGCCGCCACGGTGGGGGCCAGCAGCGTCCAGAATGCCCACCGCCGCTCGGTGTCGGTGAGAATCCGGCCCGCGGGGAACGCCACCGCGAGCTGCAGCACCGCGGTGGCGAGGGCGAGGGCGCGCAGGCCGTCGACGATCAGGGCTGTGTCCGAGGGCGAGGCCGCCAGCGTCAGGGCCCTCGGCGTGACGACGGCGGCGACGACGGTGAGCGCCAGGGCCCCGGCCAGGAGGACGCCCCGGCCGGCGGCGGCGGAGGTGCGATCGAGCAGCAGCCGCGAGAGGAAGAGCGCCAGGATCGCCGACACGGAGCCGATCCACCAGGTGGCACTGCTGTGCCAGCTGATGATGTAACCGAACGTTTCGGCCAGGATCAGGAAGGCCACGATCACGGGCCGGAACGCGCCGAGCGGCAGCAGCCCCCGGCGGTTCAGCAGCAGCACGGCCAGCGCAACGCTGCCGAGGACGACGTAGAGCACGGTCACCAGGGCGAGCGGGCCGACAAAGGGAACCAGGAGCACCGCGACCCCCATGAACAGCGAGGCGACGACGCGGCGGCGGGGCTTCAGGATGCCGCCCAGCGCCCAGGCGAGGCCGGCGAGCGCTCCGACGGCGGCCAGCGTGCCGAGCGCCCAGGCGTTGTCCGCCACGGTGTCCGCCATCGGCTCGTCGCTGGCGGTCAGGCCGCTGAGCAGGGCGGCGCCGAGCGGCCAGGCCGCGTAGGCGATGACGAGGATTGCGGCGTTCACCGCGACCACGGCGGCGGTCGCGCCGGCCACAATCGCGGCCGTACGGACCGGACCGGCGGGGCGGCGCCGCGCGGAGAGCTCGGCGGCGAGGGCGAGCGCCACGGCGATCAGGATCGGCAGGGTCAGCGCCAGGGTCAGGCTCTCGGCACGGTTGGCCACGATCGGGGCGATGCCGGTGCCGGCCAGCGCGGCGAGGGCGGCCGAGCCGTAGCCGAACAGGCGGTAGCTCACCGCGGCATCCGCCCGGGGCAGGACCACGAGCAGGTGCACGAGGGCGGCGACCGCGACGGCGCCCAGGGTCCAGAGCGGGGCGACGACGGTGGTCTCGTCGACGAACGGTGCGGTGCTGCCGGCGCCGACCAGCGCGAGCGCGGCCAGGACGAGCAGGGCCTGGCGCTCCGGAACGCGGTCGACCGATGGCCAGTGCTGGTGCCACGCCCCGGCGGTCGGTGCGGCAGGTGCGGCAGGCGCGGCAGGTGCGGCGGGTTCGGCGTGTGCGGCAGGCGTGGCCGGTGCGTTCCGGCTCGGCAGGGTGAAGCGGTGGAGGAGCGCGCCCGCAGCGGCGCCCAGGAACCCGAGGTAGAGGCGGGTTTCGTCCGGTTGCCCAGCGGCGAGACCGGCGGCGAGCAGGCCGAGTCCCGGCGCGGCGACCGCGAAGCCGGCCACGCTGGCGACCCGGAGCCTGGACAGAGCGTGCCAGCCGAGGAACAGCGCGGTGCACGCCGACAGCGTGACGCCCCAGTAGGCCGGGCCGTCCGCGGACGCCAGGCCGAACAGGTCGTTCTGCCGCAGCGCCCAGGCGTCGAGGAGAACGAGCACCACGGCCAGCACGCCGATTCCCTCGGCCGTGGCGACGAGCCGTCTGCGCCGCAGCACGCCGGCCGTGACGAGCGCGGCGATGGTGAACAACGCGATGATCGCCGAGCGCACCTCGAGCCCGGCGAAGATCCAGGCCACCGTGAGGAAGAAGATCGCGGCCACCGCCACCAGGGTCACACCGACGAGCAGCAGCAGGATCTGCACGCTCGAACGCCGGGGAACGTCCGCAACGGATGCCGGGGTGGACGGGCGGGCAGCGGCCGGCGCGGCGGAGGCCGCGGGGGGCTGGAACGCGGGCCGCGGCGGTGTTGCGGGAGCGACGGGCGCGGGAGTGGTGGCGACCGGCGCAGGGCGGGCCGCGAGCCGCGCGGCCGCCTGCGCTTCGGCGAGATCGAAGCGGATGCGCCCGATCAGTTCCCGGCGCCGGTCGAGCGAGGCAGCGGCATCCGTCGATGCGGCCAGCAGCTGGACGGCGGCCGGATGCCGCAGGTCGAGCCCGCAGGTCGAACAGACGGGGGAACGCAGCAGGGTGCGGCAGGCCGGGCACCGGGTCGTATCGGTGAGCTCGGCGGCGCTCCGCGGCCAGACGACCGTGCCGGCGAACTCCGCATAGGTATCGTCTGAATCGGTCCGTGACATCGTGGCCCCTCGCTGGATGTGAACGTCCCCAAGGGTACTGGGCGGCCGTCCCCTGCGGTGGTCGCCCGCTCAATCGGGGGAAACCGGTCGGTGCGTGCCTCCGCTCACCCCGGCCGAGCCGCTGCTAGAGCCGGTGCTCCGCCAGCCAGTCCACGAGCACGCGTTGGAAATCCGCCGGCCGTTCGAGGCTCGGCAGATGCGCGGTGTCGCGGAACGTGCAGCCGCTGACGTCGGGGAGCGTCGACAGGAGGTACTCGTATTCGGCGAGGTGCGGGGTGATGTCGAACTCGCCGACCGTGACGAGTGCGGGCACCTCGATGTCGCTGACCTGGTTGACGGCGGGCGGCTCGAGCGGAATCGGCGTCGGGTCCTCCTCCGCGTGCGCGGCGTTGACGCGGCCCAGCGCGTAGGCCGTGGCCACGAATTCGGGGTCGAGGTCGGCCTCGTTGCGCAGAGGGCCGAACGCCCAGAGCGCCACCTCGAGGCGCGCCAGCCGGTGCCAGTCCTGGGCGTCGAACGCGTCATCCATCTCGTCGAACCGGGCGTCCTCGACATCGGTCAGTTCAATTTCGGGGAACCCGCTGGGCCCGGCTCCCACGGTCACCAGGGCGTTCACGCGGTCGGGACTCTCCACGGCCAGATCGATGGCGGTCCCACCGCCGCGCGAGCACCCGATCAGCGTGGCCGACGCCACCCCGAGGTGGTCGAGGACCGCGCGGGCGTCCGCGCGCGCGGAGAAGTCCACGTTCTCGGAGGTCGTCTGGCCGCATCCGCGGCTATCGAAACGGATGACGAAGTGGTCGGCCGCCAGCGCGTCGATCTGAGGGTCCCACATCCGCAGATTGGCGATGCCGGCATGAAGCAGCAGCAGTGCCGGTGACGATACGTGGCCCGCTGTCTCGTAATAGAGCGAGGCGCCTGGAACGGTGAGGTGAGGCATGATTCAGCGTAGGCGTGCGGAGGGCGCCGCGGCAAGGAAAAGCCCTGAGCAGACGAGAGCAGACGAATTGTGGACCGCCCTGGACGCGACGATCAGCTCAGCACGCCAATGGCCCACCCCGGAGGATGGGCCATCGGGTGTTCAGCCCAAGAAGCGTTCTTGGGTGTTGTCTATCGCAGGACGCCGCAGGCGGCCGGGTCCGTCGCTTCGGCGGGCAGGTTCGGGTCGAGTTCGCTCGCACCCGAGCTGAAATCGTAGGAGCCGTTGCCGTTGTAGTCGACGCCATGGATCACGACGACGCCTTCGCCCTCACGGATGGAATCTGCGATTTCTTTGGCCGTACCTGTTCCGTCGGGGCCGGGGTATCCGGTTCCCGCCACCTTGGTGATGTGGAGATTGTCGCGGCTGTAGTGGTAACCGCCGTCCTCAGAAACCGGGAACCGGGTGACGTCCAGGAAGCTGGCCGGTGAGGTGTCGCCCGTCGTCGTCAGCGAGACGACAACCGGTCCGTACGCCGGAATCCCCTCAACGGTGTTCAGGCGGCCATCACCGTTGCTGTCCAGCGCAAGAGTGGGGCACTCGTTCAGCGCCTGGTTGCCGTAGTGAATGTGTTGAGCGTGTGGAGCGTCGGGCGACAGCCCGGAGGCGTGCACGTCAATGTGCGTGATCTTCTGGTTGCGAACTGCCGCGGTTACAGTTCCGGATGCCCCGGAGCCGTTGAGTTCCGTGAGATTCGCGGTCAGCGTCACCGTTTTGGAGACGCCTTTGGCTTCCGGGGTCTGCGCTTGAGCTGCGCCGGATCCGAGTACGCCCACGGCGAGCAACGCAACAGTCGAAACTCCGAGTATCCCGATGGAATGTCGTTTCACGATTTCTCCTTAGTCAGCGTCAACGAGGAGTTCCCGTTGATAGTCACTGGTTCGGAGCGGACGGCAATGAGGTTTGGTCAGATATGCACGATTGAAGGAGTCGTTCCCTCCTGTACTAAGGCCAGGGGTGCCACCCTGGGTCAGAATGGTGCTGGCTCGGGTGCAACGTTCGACTCGGCCTCCGCGGGTGGCGCCGGCGGTGTCGAGAAAAACGACTGCCCCCAGTACCGGGTCGACGTCGATGAAGGTTCCCAGGTAGTCTCCCGCGAAAGCGAGGGCAAGGCCGGCTGCGCTCACCACCCCGGCGGAGAGCATGCAGAAGCCCACGAGGAAGGAAATCACGGGACGTCTGTAGGCCCGCGCTGCAAAGACGGCGGAACCGCCCGCTTGCGGGTATTTGGTGACAAGCTCCGCGTACGACGCCGCCGTCAGTAAGGCCAGGACGAGGGCGACGAGCATGGGCGCCCAGATGACTCCGCCGACCACTCTCCCGAGGGGGGGTGACAGGTGCTGGGTGATCTGATGAGAGGGAGCGGCCCCGGGGAATCTCGCAGCCGCTTATCTCAGCGCTACGCGGCTACGCGGCTGCGGTCGCCAGGAGCCCGTTCGTGGATGCGGGCAGCGTGCGCGCCGTGTCGGCAGTGGACACGTAGTGGCCCTCGGCCCGGTCTGGCTTGGCGTCGCTCACGTACCCGTTCGGGGTGAGGGCGTGGGCGTGTTCCTCACTGACGTAGGTACCCGGGAGGTCGTGGTCTTTGGCGGTGGTCGTGATGTACGCGTTCATGGTGTTCCTTAGATACTTCGGCGGCGTTCAGCGAGAGTTCGCGGACAGCCAGGACTCGAGGATCCAGAGACCTGCCCGCGCAGTCAGCGCAACTGACGCCGCATTGATGGGCGTCGCGTGACTGTGGCGTGAACGTCATTTCGGGTTGACTGGCTGGTCCGAATAAACGGCCCCGGAGTGGCAGTCAAACCAATTAATCGATCGACGTCGATATGTTGAGCTTGACTCATCCCTCAGTGGAAGTCAATTTGATGCGAGTGCGTCCGGTCGCACCCAGGTGCCCGTGTCGAGGGTGCGGGCGATGGCGTGGATGGCCTCGGGGATGACGCGGTAGTGCACGCTCATCCCCTGACGCTCCTTGGTGAGGATGCCGCTGGCTTGCAGCTTCTTGAGGTGGTGGCTGACCGTGGGCTCGGACAGCTTCACGACCGGGGCCAGGTCGCAGGTGCACGCCTCCTGGTTCGGCTGGGCCAGGAGGTAGGCCAGCAGCTGGAGGCGCACCGGGTCGGCCAGGGCCTTCAGGCGCACCGCGAGGGCGATCGCATCGTCAAGGCCGAGGGTGGCGCTGTTCCCGAGCGGACCGCAAGAGATCGGCGTTACGTCATCGAGGAGCGGAAGCGTTTTGGGCATAGGACCAGTCTGCCACCTTCTTGACAGATATCAAAGAGGTAGCCATACTTCTAATTAGATGAATGTCGAATAATTCGTCGAATATTTCAGGGAGCAGTTGTGAGCATCGCCGAACGGATACCGACCACCACCCGTGGCCGGGTAGGAATCCTGGTCGCAGGGGTGGGCCTCTGGGCCCTGGCCTACTGGGTCAATGAGTGGCTCTGGGACGCGGTACTCTACAACGCCTTCGGCATGGACCCGGAGAGCCGGGTGACCGAGACCATCCACTTCTTCCTCTACGACTCGCTCAAGATCCTGCTTCTCCTGGCCATCATCATCTTCGCGTCCACCGTGCTCCGCTCCTTCATGAGCGTCGAGCGCACCCGGGCGTTCCTCGGCGGCAAACGCGAGGGGGTCGGCAACGTCTTCGCCGCCGGCCTCGGTGTGATCACCCCGTTCTGCTCCTGCAGCGCCGTGCCGGCCTTCATCGGATTCGTCGCCGCCGGCGTGCCGATCGGCGTCACGATGAGCTTCCTGATCGCCAGCCCCCTGGTCAACGAGATCGCGATCGGGCTGCTGCTGACCCTGTTCGGCTGGCAGATCACCGCCCTCTATGTGGTGTCCGGCCTGACGATCGCGATCGTGTCCGGGTGGATCCTCGGCCGCCTGCACGTCGAAAAGTGGGTGGAACCCTTCGTCTTCGACGTGAAACTCGGCGGCGAGGTGATCGACCCGTCCCTCGGCCTCACCTTCGGGCAGCGGATGCAGATGGGCGTCGAAGAGGTCAAGACCATCATCAAGAAGATCTGGATCTACCTCCTGGTCGGCATCGGCCTCGGCGCCCTGATCCACGGTTGGGCCCCGGCGGAGTTCTTCACCACCTACGCCGGCCCCGACAACCCGTTCGGCGTTCTGATCGCGGTATTCATCGGCATCCCGCTCTACTCCAACGCCGCCGGCATCATGCCGCTGGTCGCCGCCCTCTACGACAAGGGACTCCCGATGGGCACCCTGCTCGCGTTCATGATGGCCGTCGTCGCCCTGTCGCTGCCGGAGATGATCCTGCTGCGCCGGGTGCTCAAGCCCCAGCTGCTCGCGATCTTCATCACGACCACCGGCCTCGGCATCATCGCCGTCGGCTACCTCTTCAACGCCATCCTGGCCTAACCCCTCCTGCCTAACCCCTCCTGAAAGGAACCAATCCCATGATCATCAAGATCCTCGGCCCCGGCTGCGCCAACTGCAAAAACCTCACCAAGGCCGCCACCGCCGCCGTCAAGGAACTCGGCCTCGACGCCACCATCGAAAAGGTCGAAGACTACGCCGCGATCGTCGGCTACGGCGTGATGAGCACCCCCGCCCTCGTCGTCAACGAGAAGGTCGTCGTCTCCGGCCGCGTGCCGAACCTGGCCGAAGTGCGCACCCTCCTCACCGCCGCGAACCAATAACCCCACCGACAACCCACCGCGCGCCCCTGCGGCGGTCTGTGACGTGCATGGCTCCGTTGGCTCCGTTGTCGCCGTTCCGCCGGAGCCTTGTTCACGCCCTGCGAAGGCCTGAATCCTTGGGTTCGTTGGTCATCGGAAGGTGTCGATGCGATGACAGGAGCGCGTTAACTGTTGTTTACCCCGCGTTCACGTAGGAGGACTCTGATGAGTGAAGTCGTCCGACGGTCGGCAATCACACAGTTCACGTTCGGCGGCGTCTGCCGCTAAGGAAAGGACCACGAAAGTGTCCCTGCTTTCTTTCAAGACCGCGAGGATCAGCGCAAGTGTTCTTGCCGCAACATTGCTCCTCACCGCCTGCGGCGGCCAGTCCACCGGAGCCGGCACCGACTCGGAGGGCGGCCTGTCCGGCTCCGTCACGATCGACGGCTCCTCGACGGTTGCACCGTTGAGCGAGGCTGCCGCCGACCTCTTCCGCGAGGTCGAGCCCGGCGTCAACGTCACCGTCGCCACCTCCGGCACCGGCGGCGGCTTCAAGGCGTTCTGCGCCGGCGAAACCGACATCTCCGACGCGTCCCGCCCGATCAAGGCCGAGGAAATCGCCGACTGCGAAGCGGCCGGTATCGAATACACCGAGATCGTGATCGCCAACGACGGCATGTCCGTTGTGGTCAACCCGGAGAACGACTGGGCCCAGTGCCTGACCATGGAGCATCTCCAGACCATCTGGAGCCCCGACTCCGAGGGCACGATCACCAACTGGAACCAGGTTGACCCGGCGTTCCCCGACGAGGAACTGAGCCTCTTCGGTGCCGGCACCGACTCGGGCACCTTCGACTACTTCACTGAGGCCGTCAACGGCGAAGAGGGTGCCGTGCGCACCGACTACAGCCCGTCCGAGGATGACAACATCATCGTGCAGGGCGTCTCGGGCAGCGCGGGAGCCATGGGCTTCTTCGGCCTGAGCTACGTCGAAGAGAACGAGGGCGTCATCAAGGCCGTTGAGGTCGACAACGGCGAAGGCTGCATCTACCCCACTCGCGAGACCGTGCAGGACGGCAGCTACACGCCGTTCGGTCGCCCCCTGTTCATCTACGTGAACAACGCCTTCTACGCCGAGAAGGAGCAGCTGCGCACGTTCATCGACTACTACCTGGAGAACGAGGAAGAGATCGCCACCGCCGCACTGTTCATCGACCTGACCGACGAGCAGCAGACCACGGCACAGGACGCGCTCGCCACGCTCGTCGAGTAGCCACGCCCGCTCATTATTCACCTCTGATCAAGAGAATCAAGAAGGAGAGAGTGCGTTCATGAGCACACTCACCCCCGTTGGCGCCCCGGCTATCCAGCCGGGCCGCCCCGCGGTGTCCCTGAAGTCCACGCGTCCCCGTTACGGCGAAGCCTTCGTCCGGCTCCTGCTGCGCGTCGCCGCGATCCTGACCGTTCTGGTCACGGCCGGCATCCTCGTGGCCCTCCTGGTGCCGTCGATCGAGTTCTTCCGCTCGGTTTCCGTGTTCGACTTCCTCTTCGGAGACCGTTGGGCGCCCCGGTTCGCGGACGCATCCTTCGGCGTTCTCCCGCTGGTCACGGCCACAGCGTGGACCGCGGGGATCGCACTGCTCGTCGCCATTCCGCTGGGTCTGGGCGCCGCGGTCTTCCTCTCCGAATACGCCCGACCGGGCCTTCGGAAGGTGCTCAAACCCATCCTGGAGATCCTGGCCGGAATCCCCACGGTCGTCTTCGGCCTGTTCGCGCTGCAGTTCGTGCAGGCGACTGTGCTTCGCGAGTGGTTCGCCCTCAACACCGGCGCGTTCAGTGTGCTCGCCGCCGGACTCGTGATGGGGGTGATGATCGTTCCGACGATCGCCTCGATCAGTGAGGACGCCATGTCGGCCGTTCCGCTGGGAATGCGCCAGGGCTCCGCGGCCCTCGGCGCGAACCGCATGCAGACCACGGTGCGGGTTGTCTTCCCCGCTGCGCTGTCCGGCATCATCGCGGCCATCGTCCTCGGGGTGTCGCGTGCCGTCGGAGAAACCATGATCGTCGCGATCGCCGCCGGTGGTCAGGCGCGCATGGTGACCGGCCCGCTCGAACAGGGTCAGACCATGACCGGGTTCATCGCCAACGCGGCTCTCGGAGACTCCCGGGTCGGTTCCCTCGAGTACGACACGCTCTTCGCCGTCGGCCTGCTCCTGTTCCTCATCACGCTGCTGTTCAACTTCATCAGCATTCGTTTCGTCAGTCGCTTCCGGGAGATTTACTAATGACGCTATTGACAACCGGTCTCGGTACGCATATTCGCAGTGCGAGCATCAAGGGTAAGGTCAAGGGCGGCGAGAAGAGCGCCCGGTCGATCATATTCCTGGTCGTTTTGTGGCTGAGTCTGTTCGTATCCTTCGCTGTGCTTCTGACCCTGATCATCACCACGGTCATCGACGGCGCCGACCGGTTCGACTCACGGTTGCTCACCGAATTCCCGGCCTCTTCACCCGATCGTGCGGGCCTCCGCCCGGCGATCCTCGGCTCGATCTGGGTCATCGGCGTGACCGCGGTCATGACCATCCCCCTCGGGGTGGCCGCGGCCATCCATCTGGAGGAATTCGCGGATCGCAAGAAGTGGCTCAATCGCATGATCGAGCTCAACGTGCAGAACCTCGCGGCCGTTCCGTCGATCGTCTACGGTCTGCTCGCCCTGGCGTTCCTGGCCCTGCTGGGCGTGCAGAACAAGAACATCGTGATCGGAGGCGCGCTCGCTCTCGGACTGCTCGTGCTGCCGGTCATCATCATCTCCACCCGCGAGGCGCTCCGGTCCGTACCGGTGGAGATCCGTCAGGGGTCCCTGGCTCTCGGCGCGACGCCCCTGCAAACCGTGTGGCGGCAGACGCTGCCCGCCTCCGTGCCGGGCATCGCGACCGGAGCCATCCTCGGCCTTTCCCGGGCCCTGGGCGAGGCGGCCCCGCTGCTGGTTCTGGGCGCCCTGGTCTTCGTCAGCTTCGACCCCAACGGTCTGCTCAGCGGCTACACGACGATGCCCATCCAGATCTTCAACTGGACCTCCCGCCCGCAGGCCGAGTTCCACGACCTTGCTGCCGCAGCGAGCATCCTGCTGCTGGGCATCCTGATCGCCATGAACGGCCTCGCCATCTTTATTCGTAACCGCTACCAGCAGCGCTGGTAATCGCCAGACAGGACCCAGTGATGACCAGCAACCCCCGCTCCGCGAGCTATTCAACGAACGCCGACAAGAAGCCGGCTATTCACCTCACCCCGCAGCATGGGCACCGGGGTGGGCTCCTGCCCGAAACTCCGAACCCGGTCCTGGAATGCCGCGACGTGAATGTGTATTACGGCGAGTTCCGGGCCGTGACCGGAGTCGACCTGGCCTTCGGCCAGAACGAGATCACTGCGATGATCGGCCCCTCGGGCTGTGGCAAGTCCACCCTGTTGCGCTCCCTGAACCGCATGAACGACCTCATCGTCGGTGCACGCGTTGACGGCTCCGACACGTTCCAGGGCGAAGACATCTCCGCCAAAGAGGTCGACGCCATCGAGGTGCGACGCCGGATCGGGATGGTCTTCCAGAAGCCCAATCCCTTCCCGAAGTCCATCTACGACAACATCGCCTACGGCCCGCGCGTGATCGGCATGAAGGCGTCGAACATGGACGACCTCGTCGAGGAAGCCCTGACCCGGGCGGCCCTGTGGAACGAGGTTAAGGACAAGCTCAAGCAGTCTGCATTCGGTCTCTCCGGCGGACAGCAGCAGCGCCTGTGCATCGCGCGCACGATCGCCGTCAAGCCCGACGTGATCCTGATGGACGAGCCCTGCTCCTCCCTCGACCCGATCGCCACGAACAAGATCGAAGACCTCATGTTCGAACTCCGTGAGGACTACACGATCGTCATCGTGACTCACAACATGCAACAGGCCGCTCGAGTCGCCGACCGTACCGCGTTCTTCACAGCCCTCGCCAGCGAGGACACCGGCGACCGTACCGGCATCCTGGTCGAGTTCGACAAAACCGAGAAGATCTTCGAGTCCCCGTCGGACCAGCGCACGGAGGACTACATCTCCGGTCGGTTCGGGTGATCCTCATCAGGTCCGGAGAAGCCAACGAAAAAGCTGCGCCGCCGCAGCGCACACCGAGCCGGCGGCTGCCCGGCTCGGTACGTTGGCCTATTCGCGTCCTGATGATCGGCTCCGACGCGAACCCGGGTCCCGAGTTCAGCACGGATCTCCTGCGGCAGGGGATTGAGCTGCACCCGTATTCGGAGGGTGTGGCCGCATTGCTCGGGCTGAGCCAGGAGGAGCCTGCGGCGATCATCGCGTCGACCGACATGCGGGGCGTGGACATCCTCCAGTTCATCGATGCCGTCAGCGCCTGGGCGAATGTGCCGGTCCTCGTGGGGGTGGCCGGCGGCCCGGAGTCGTACGAGGTGGCGTTTCACGCTCTCGAACACGGTGCCCGTGCCCTCCTGGCCCTGCCGTTCACCGCTCAGGGTCTGGCCGACACCCTGCACCAGCTGGGCGCGTTCGGGCCCCGTTTGGGAGATTCGGCACTCACCCTGAGCGTTGGCCCCATCACCCTGGAACCTCAGTCGTTCCGGGTCAGGGGCGACGGTGCGTTCGTTCCCCTCACCCCTCGGGAACTCCAGCTCCTGAAATATCTGATGAATGCGTCGCCGAGGGTGGTGACCGCCGAAGAGCTGACCGCGGGCCACGGAATCTACGATGACGGCAGCGTCGCGGGCACTCGGGTCGCTCTGGGCCGGCTGCGCAAGAAACTCCACACAGCCTCACCGGCGGCGGCGGCGACTCTGGAAACGATTCGGGGACTCGGCTACCGGGTCGCCGAAACTTCCTGACCGTCCGGAGCGTCGAGGCCCATCCTGGACGCAGACGAGAATCACCCCGGGAGAATCACCCCGGGCTGATCGAGCCGGCCGCGTGCCGCACCGCCGGGCCCGTCCGGCGGACCGCCTACACGGTCGTGGCGTCGTCGACCTGGCCGACGAGCTCCTCGATGATGTCCTCGAGGAACAGCACGCCCGTGGCAACCCCGTTCGCGTCGAACGACGTGGCCACATGCGCGCCGAGGCGCCGCATCGATGCCAGGGCGTCCTCGAGCTCGCTGCCCCGGTACACGGAGGCCAGCCGACGGATGCGCTTGGCCGGCACCGGCTGCGTGAACCTGTTCCCGGAGGTGAGGTCCATCACGTCCTTGAGGTGCAGGTAGCCGGACGGCTCACCGTCGGTGTCGGTGAGGATATAGCGCGAGTACCCGTGGCGGGCCACCGCCTGCTGGATATCGGCGGGCGACGCCGACGCCGGCAGGCAGACCATGTCGCCGATCGGCACCTCCACGTCGGAGACTCGCTTCGAGGTGAACTCGAACGCGGCGGAGAGGGTCCCCGAGGCATCCTTCAGCAGGCCCTCGCGAGTGGACTGCTCCACGATGCCGGCCACCTCGTCGAGGGTGAAGGCGCTGGTCGCCTCATTCTTCGGCTGCACCTTGAACAGGCGCAGCACCCCGTTCGCCAGCCAGTTCAGGCTGACGATCACCGGGCTGAAGATGCGGGCCACCAGCACGAGCGGCGGCGCCAGGATGAGCGCGGCGCGGTCGGGCACGGAGAATGAGATGTTCTTGGGCACCATCTCGCCGAACACCACGTGCAGGAACGTCACCAGCGCGAGCGCGATCGCGAACGCGATCACGCTGATCGCGCCCTCGGAGAGCCCGGTCAGGGCCAGCGGATATTCCAGCAGGCCGTGGATGGCCGGTTCGGACACGTTCAGGATGAGCAGCGAACACACGGTGATGCCCAGCTGGCTGGTCGCCAGCATCAGGGTCGCGTGTTCCATCGCCCAGAGGGTGGTCTTCGCGGCCTTGCTGCCGCGCTCGGCCAGGGGCTCGATCTGCGACCGGCGGGCCGAGATCACGGCGAACTCGGCGCCCACGAAGAACGCGTTGACGATCAACAGCACGACGAGCCAGATCAGGCCCGGCCAGTACTCACTCATGGATCAGGTCCTTCTGGAGTCGGTTGACGATTCGGTCGTGCCTGGTGGCCAGGCTCGGGTCATGCTCCGGGTCCGACGGGGTGTAGCGCACGCGCTGAACCTGCACGCCATCGACGCGATCGATCCGCAGGATGCCCCCGCCGACGGGGACCTCGTCGCCGAGCTCGGGAATCCGGTCGAGCTGATCGGCGATGAAGCCCGCGACGGTCTCGTAGTCGCCGTCCTCGGGAACGGTGACGCCCGTACGGTCGAAGAGTTCGTCCGGACGCCAGCCGGCGTCGAACACCACGGACCGACCCGAACGGATGATGCCCGCCTTCGCCCGGTCGTGCTCATCTTCCAGCTCGCCCACGAGTTCCTCGACGAGGTCCTCGAGCGTGACGATGCCGGCCGTTCCGCCGTATTCGTCCGCGACGACCGCGATCTGGTAGCCCTGCTTGCGCAGCATCCCGAGGAGCGTGTCGACGGCCATCGACTCGGGCACGCGCAGCGCCTCCACCTTCAGATCGTCCGCGGTGACCTGGCCGCGTTGGTCCAGCGCGACCGCGAAGGCCTGCTTGACGTGCAGCACCCCGACGATGTCGTCGGAATCCTTGTCGATCACGGGGAAACGGGAGTAGCCGGTGGCTGTGGACAGGGCCACGATGCTCTCGGCGGTGTCGGTGATCTTGACCGACGACATCCGTACCCGGGGGGTCATCACGTCGTCGACCGTATGGTCGGCGAACCGCAGCGTGCGGTGCAGCATGGCCGCGTGATCGTTGTCGAGCACACCCTCGAGGGCCGACCGGCGCACGAGGAAGCTGAGCTCCTCCGCGCTGCGGGCGCCCGAGAGCTCCTCTTTCGGCTCAATGCCCACCAGCCGGATGAGGGCGTTGGCGGTGTTGTTGAAGAGCAGGATGACGGGCTTGAACACCGCGGTGAAGAGCGCCTGCGGGGGCACGACGAGTTTGGCTGTGGCCAGCGGCACGGCCAGGGCGAAGTTCTTCGGCACGAGCTCACCGATCACCATGGAGAACAGTGTTGCCACCGAAATCGCGATGACGGCGCCGAGCACGGGCACGAGGCCTGCGGGGACGCCGGCGCCCTCGAGCGGTCCGGTCAGCAGGGACGTGATGGCGGGCTCGAAGGTGAACCCGGTCAGCAGCGTGGTCAGGGTGATGCCGAGCTGCGCGCTGGACAGGTGCGTTGAGGTGATCTTCAGCGCCTTGATGGTCGGGCCGAGATGTTTCTCGCCGCGATCCTGCCGCGCCTCGAGCTCGTTGCGGTCCAGGGTCACCAGGGAGAATTCGGCGGCGACGAAGATGCCCGTTCCGACGGTGAGGAGAAGGCCGACCCCCACCATCGCCCACTCAAACAGCATGTGGCCCTCTCAGGTTCGGGGGCAGGATGTCGAGGTGGGGCTGGAGGGGCGAGGGTTTATCAGGGTCCATTAGGAGAGACAGACTATCGGCCGGTGTGCGGCCGAGTCTGGGAAAGTGTCGGTGCCGGCCGCCCTAAGCTCGTCGAATGGGCGGTGTTCTGGTCGGGTTCTCAATCATCGGATTCGTGATCCTGGTGGGCTACATCGTCGAGCTCCTCGGCATCATCGGGGTGGGCGCCGGGCTGGCGCTCAACCGGGTGGCCTTCTTCGTGGCGGCGCCGGCGCTGCTGTTCACGGTGCTCTCCCAAGCGGATGTCGCCGTGCTGTTCTCCACGTTCCTCCTGACCACGCTGTGCAGCGTCGCAGTCGGCGCGACCCTGTACCTCGTGATCGCCCGGGTGTTCTTCCACACCCCGATGGCCGAAACTGTGCTGGGCGCGGCGTCGTCGGGCTATGTGAATGCCAACAACATCGGCCTGCCGGTCGCCCTCTATGTGCTGGGCAGCGCCCGTTACGTCGCCCCGGTGCTGCTCCTGCAACTGCTGGTGCTCGCCCCGCTCATCCTGGGTCTCCTCGATGTGAGCACCCGCGGCCGGCTATCGATCCGTGCGATCCTTACCCAACCGCTACGCAACCCGATGATCCTGGCCTCGGTTGCCGGAGCCCTGGTGGCGGCCTCCGGGATCGTCGTGCCGGCCGTCGTGATGGCACCGCTCGAGCTGCTGGGCGGCGCGGCCATTCCGATGATGCTCCTGGCGTTCGGCATGTCGTTGCACGGGGAGCGCCTGCTGAAGGCGGGATCGGGACGTAAACGGGTGGTGGCGGCATCCGTCATCAAGGTGGGCGTGATGCCGGTGGTCGCCTACCTGTTCGGCCGGTTCGTCTTCGGGCTGGACGCCGCGGAGCTGTTCGCGGTGGTGACGATTGCGGGGCTGCCGACCGCCCAGAACATTTTTACTTTCGCGGCGCGCTACGACCGCGGAGTCGTGGTGACCCGCGACACCGTGCTGGTGACCACCATGGCCTCGGTGCCCGTGCTGCTGGTGATCGCGGCGCTGCTCGCGCCGAGGTGACCCGGGCTTCGCGCCTGTGCCTGGGCGCGGAGCGGCGTTACTCTGTCGGCATGAAACAAGATACCGGTGCCCACGGGCACGGCCTCGGCGGCCGATACGTGCACTTCGTCGACTGGATGAACAGCAAACTGGTGCGCGCGATGGGCCCGCCGAACCTGGGGCCGTACGACGAGGTCGTGACGCGAATCGGCGAGGCGGTGTGCCCGGTGTGCGGCAGGCCGATGGCCGAGCACAACATCGATCACTCCACCCCGAACGCGGTTCTCAACTGCCCGGCCGGGCACTTGCCGGAGCCTCCGGAGGAACCGGTCAACGAGTTCGGGATGTCCAAACCGCCCGGCGGCTGACGCGCCGGCCGCTGCTGCGCGCCCAGCGAGACCTGAACGGCACCCGCCGCCGACCGTGATCGGCCGGCGGCAGGTGCCGTCTTCAGCGGGGGTGCTCGGTGCTACCTGGTGCGTGCCGCACCGCTCTCCGCCCCGGCGGCAGCCACTGGCACCACGTAGTCGTCATGGGCCTGCGCCACGGCGGCGTCGAATTCGGCGTCGATCTCAGCGGACGGCTTGTACGTGGCCATGGAGACCACCACGGCCACCACCAGGCTGGCGATGAAGCCCGGGACGATCTCGTACATGGTGGCGCTCAGCGGGGAGTTGCCCCAGGCGAAGACGACGACGGCGCCGGTGACCATCGAGGCCAGGGCACCCCATGTGGACAGCTTCCTCCAGTACAGGGAGAGCAGAACCACGGGGCCGAACGCGGCGCCGAACCCGGCCCACGCGAAGCCGACCAGTTCCAGGATGGTCGCATCCCGATTGAGCGCAATCACCCCTGCCACGAGCGCAACGAGCAACACACCGAGACGTCCGAGCATGATCAGCTGTTTCGGCGAGGCGTCCTTCTTGCCCACGATCTTGTACAGGTCTTCGACCAGCGCCGATGAGCAGACGATCAGCTGCGAGGAGATCGTGCTCATGATGGCGGCGAGCACAGCGGCCAGCACGAGGCCGGCGACGAACGGGTGGAACAGGATCTGCGAGAGCAGCAGGAAGACCGTTTCCGGATTCGACAGCGTCACCTCGGGGTTCTGCTGGAAGTAGGCGATGCCGATCAGCCCGGTGGCGATCGCGCCGAGGGCCGTGAGGATCATCCAGCCGATGCCGATACGGCGTCCGGCCTTGGCGTCCTGAGGCGTGCGCAGGGCCATGAAGCGCACGATGATGTGCGGCTGGCCGACGTAGCCGAGGCCCCAGGCCGCGGCGGAGATGACGCCCAGGACGGATCCGCCGGCAGTCAGCGAGAGCAGATCGGGGTTGACCTCGCGGAGGGAATCGATGGTGGCGGTGAATCCGCCGGTGGCGGTGAGCGCCACCACCGGGACGACGATGAGCGCTCCGAGCATCAGGATGCCCTGGGCCACGTCGGTGAGGGTGGCCCCGAGGAATCCGCCGAAGAGCGTGTAGAGCAGGGTGACGCCGGCGACGATCAGCATGCCGGTCAAGAAGGTGGAGCCGAAGGAGTTCTCGAAGAACACGCCGCCGGCGACCATTCCGGAGGACACATAGAACGTGAAGAACACCAGGATGATCACACCGGAGACCGAGCGCAGCAGGCGCGACTTATCCCTGAGCCGGTTCTCGAAGAAGCTCGGGATGGTGATGGAGTTGTCGGCGACGTGGGTGTACGAACGCAGCCGCGGAGCCACGAATTTCCAGTTCAGCCAGGCGCCGATGGTCAGGCCGATGGCGATCCACGCCTCCACCAGGCCGGACACGTAGATGGCGCCGGGAAGACCCAGCAGGAGCCAGCCGGACATGTCCGACGCGCCCGCGCTCAGCGCCGCAGTTCCGGGCTTCAGGCCGCGGCCCGCGAGCATGTAGTCGTCGAGATCCTTGGTCTGCCGGAAGGCGAACCAGCCGATCGCGATCATGGCGGCGAGGTACAAAGTGATCGCCACTAGCTGGAAAGTCTGATCCGTCATTGGAGTCCTTTATTCGGATGCCCAGGGTGCGGGCACTCGGATGCCCGGAGTACGGGCGATAGCAGGGCCCAAGTATTACAGAGAAAGTGAAACTCCCTTAACGGGTACCGGGGGCCGTCGCTGCAGCCAGGGGCGCAGCATCCGGGTGATCTGAGGCATGACCAAGAAGGTCATGGCCGGTGCCATCACGAACGTGGTGATCAGGATCTTGGGCAGGATGTCCACGTCGTGCCAGCCCGGGATGAGCCACGTCGCGAGCAGGGTGAAGGCGAGGTTCGACGGGAAGAACCCCAGCCCGATGCTGACGGCCTGCTTCCAGCGCGGCACCTGGAACGACGGCACGGCGTCGACGTCGTCATCGTCGGAGACCGGGGCGTCGAACCAGCCCTCGATGCCCGTGCGCTTCTCCACCCGGGCGTCGAGGATGAGGTCGTGGCCGTCGATCAGCCAGTGGGCGCGCTCCTCGGAGCCTTCCCAGGCATCCAACTGCTCGGAGGTCGCGAAGCGGTAGAGCATGTGCCAGCTGAGGGAGTCCGCGGTGGCGCGCACCCAGCCGGAACCGAGGAAACCCGGGAAGTCGCTGGCCATGTCCATTCCCCGTTGGGCCCAGCGGGTGGCCTCCGGGATGCGGGTGGGCTCGACGCGACGGGTGACGGAGACGGAGACGGAGGTCGCTGGGCGCGCCGGGGGTATCCCGTTGGCGTTCCCCGGTGGTACGGAAGACATTGTTCAAGTATTGCCGCTGCGATCGCACGCGCCGTTGCCGGCACATTTCCGGCTCGTTGCCGGAGGCGGGCTAGAAGATCATCGGGCGGTCATCGTCTTCGCCCTCGAGGGCCAGCTCCACCACCACGGGCACGTGATCGCTCGGGGCGTCGCCCTTGCGCTCGTTGCGGTGGATGCTCGCGGCGGTCACCAGTTCCGCGAACGCGGGGGAGCCGAGGATGAAATCGATCCGCATGCCCTCGTTGCGGGGGAAGGCGAGCTGCTTGTAGTCCCAGTAGGTGAAGCCCTCCGGAACGAGCGGGCGCACCACGTCGGCGAACCCCGCGGTCTCGAAGGCGTGGAAGGCCTCCCGCTCTGGCGGGGAGATGTGGGTGGACAGCCCGGGGATAAGCCCGGGGACGTTCTGGTCGGAGTCCAGCGGCGCCACGTTCCAATCGCCCATCAGCGCGAGGGCCAGGCTCGGGTCGGCGGCGAGTTCGGCAGCGGCATGCTCCTTGAGGCGGGCCAGCCAGTCGAGTTTGTAGGCGTAATGCGGGTCGTCCAGTGTGCGCCCGTTCGGAACATACAGGCTCCACAACCGCATGTCCTCCACCGTGACGCCGAGCGCCCGGGCCTCGAGCGGCAGGCCGGGACCCTCCTGGCCTTTCAGGAAGCCGGGCATGCCGGGGAAGCCGGTGGCGACATCCGTCATCTCGTGGCGGCTGGCGAAGGCCACGCCGTTCCACTGGCTGAGGCCGTGGATGGCCAGCTCGTAGCCGGCGTCCTCGAAGGCCTGCGCCGGGAACTGTTCGGGCTTGCACTTGATCTCCTGCATCGCGAGCACGTCGATGTCCTCGCGCACCATCCAGTCGACGACCCGGCCGACTCGGGCACGGATGGAGTTGACGTTCCAGGTGGCGATGCGCATGCTTCCAGCCTATTTGACGGATGCCGCGGCTACGCGGGTGCTGCGCCGCTGCGCGCGTGGCGTGCCGGGTGCGTACCGGCGCGGCACGCGCGCGACCACGTGTGTGGGCGTTCCGGCGCCTGGCACTCGCGGCCCCTCCGCGCATCGCTAAACTGCTTTAGAATGCGCCCCGGCTCGGATGGGGGGCGCTCGGATGGGGGAGTCTGTGGCGATGACGATGACGAGGGCAATGACGACGACGGCGCGCGCGTCCGACGACCTGTTCAGTGAGATTCTCGCTGAAAAACTGATCAGCACCCGGTTCCAATCCATTGTCGAGCTCGACACCGGCACCGTCGTGGCCTACGAGGCCCTCAGCCGGGGCCCGGTCGACACCGTGTTCCACAATCCGGCCGCACTCTTCGACCGCGCTCACGAGCTTGGCCTCGTCACCGATCTCGACCTGGCCTGTTGGCTGTCGAGCGTTCGGACGGCCACCGAACAGGGCTTCACCAGCGCGCATACGCTCTTCGTCAATGTGGAGCCCGCATCGCTGCGTCGAGCCGACCTCGCCGACACGCCCCATCCGCCGGCTCCCGCTGTGCTCGAGGTCACCGAACGTGCCCTCATGAACGACCCGTCGGGGCTGCTGTACGCCATCGGCCGGGCGCGGGCGTTGGGGTACCGCATCGCCATCGACGACCTCGGCGCCGATCCGGCCTCGCTCGCCCTGCTGCCCCTGCTGGCTCCGGACCTGATCAAGCTCGACATGGCGCTCATCCGCGAGCGCCCCGACCAGGACGCGGCCCGGGTGATGAGCGCCGTCGCCGCGCACGCTGAACGCACCGGCGCCGTGGTGCTCGCCGAGGGCATCGAAACCGAGGAGCATCGGGTCACCGCGCTCGCGATGGGGGCCAGGTACGGGCAGGGCTGGCTCTTCGGCCGCCCGGTGGCCGACGTGCCGAACGCGGCCGCCCTCGCCGGGATCAGCTTCCCCGCTGGCCCCGCGGCCTCGCTGCCGACGGGCGGTACCCCGTACGAGGTTGTGGCGCCGATGCTCAGCCCGCGCCTGTCAAACCGTGCGCTGCTGGTGCAGATGAGCATCTTCCTGGAAGCCCGCGCACGAGCCAGCGGTGACTCGGCCGTGGTGCTCTCGACATTCCAGCACCACCGGAACTTCACCCCCGCCACGAGGCGACGCTACGACGCACTCGCTGAGACGGCCGGCCTGGTGGCGGTGTACATCGCCGGGGATGCTGCGCTCGAGCGCGGCAAAGGCATCCGTGTGGCCCCGATCGACCGGACCGACCCCCTGCTCGAGGAGTGGGACATCGTGGTGCTCACCGCGGATTTCGCCGCCGTCCTGGCCGCCCGCGAGGTCGACCCCACCAATCACGCCGAGGGTTCGTACGAGTTCGTACTGACCCACGACCGCGAGCTCGCCACCGCTGCCGCCCTCACCCTGATCAACCGCCTCCCCGCCTGACGCGTCCCGTGGCTGGTCGGCAGAGCGGATGACGCCGCGCGGGTGCTGCGCCGCTGCGCGCGTGGCGTGCCACCCGCGTAACGGCGCGGCACCCGCGCGTGGCGTGCCGGGGGTTTCTGGGCGGGGGAGCGAGCATTCTCGGAGGCTGAAGTGACAGGATTGGAGCCTACGACGAGAAGGCAGGGCGGTACCCATGACGGATGTGCAGATCGGCTATGCGGCAATGCTGGAGCAGTTCGCCCCCGCGGAGGCGGTGGCTCTCTCGGCCTATGCCGAGGAACACGGTTTCACCGGGGTGATGGCGGCGGACCACTTCCAGCCGTGGGTGCCCGCCCAGGGGGAGTCCTCCTTCGTCTGGAGCGTGCTGGCCGCGATCGGTGAGCGCACGAAGGGCGACCTCGGGCCCGGCGTGACCGCGCCCACGTTCCGGTGGCACCCGGCCATGGTCGCCCAGGCCTCCGCAACCCTCGCCTCGATGTACCCCGGCCGGCACTGGCTCGGCCTCGGCTCCGGAGAAGCGCTCAACGAGCACATCGTCGGGCAGTACTGGCCCGAAGCCCCGGAGCGGATCAACCGCATGTTCGAGGCCATCGAGATCATCTCGAAGCTGTTCACCGCCTCCATCGCCGGCAAGGACGTCAAGCACTCCGGCCAGTTCTACAAGCTCGAGTCGACCCGGCTCTGGACCATGCCCGAGGTGGCCCCGGAGATCCTCGTCGCCACGGCCGGCCCGGTCACCGCCAAGCGTGCCGGGCGTCACGCCGACGGCCTGATCACGGTCGGCGCCCCGCTGGAGAAGATCTCGATGCTGTTCGGCAAGTTCGACGACGGCGCCCGGGACGCCGGCAAGGACCCGGCCACCATGCCGAAGGTGCTGCAGCTGCACATGAGCTGGGCCGAGACCGACGAAGAGGCCATGCGGAACGCCCTGGTCGAGTGGCCGAACGGCGGAATGAAGTTCCCGAAGGGGGACATCCGTTCACCGTTCGAATTCGAGCAGATCGCCAAGCTCGTGCGCCCCGAGGACTTCGAGGGCCGCATGATCATCTCG
>DATISQ010000048.1:0-3472 GCA_035581905.1 Cryobacterium sp. | reverse complement strand
GCCCTGGTCGGGGTCTGGTCCGCCGCCGGCGAATGGACCGCAGCGCTCGGCACGACGGAAATCGGCGGCTCCGCCCCGATGAGCAGCGGGATGCATTTCCGCATCGGCACCAACACCACGGCCATGACCTGCACGGTGTTGCTCCGGCTCGTCGACGAGGGCACGGTGGAACTCGACGACCCGGTCTCCACCTACCTGCCCCGCATCGTCGGGGTGACAGGCATCACGCTCGGCCAGCTCTGCCAGGGCACCTCGGGACTCGGAACCTACAGTCCCGGTCTGGCTGGGGAATTCGTGCACAACCCCCTGCGCACCTGGCCGTCGATGGAACTCGTCTCCCAGGGTCTGGCCGCGCCCCGGAACGGGGCGCCGGGCCGCGTGTGGGGGCCCGCGAACACCGGAATCGTGCTGCTCGGGATGGCTCTCGAGCGGGCCACCGGCCGGGAATGGGCGGCGCTCTACGACGACTACATCTTCCATCCGCTCGGCATGCACGACACCTCGTATCCCCATGCCGGCGACGTGGACCTTCCCGCTCCACACGCGCACGGCTACGCGGCCGCTGTGGCCGCCGGCGGCCCGGTGTGCACGGCCCTCACCGACAGCACCCTGCTCTCCACCTCCATGAGCGGAGTGGCCGGCGGGGTCGTGTCGACGTTGGCCGACATGCAAACCTGGGCGGGTGCTCTCGCCACGGGAGGTCTGCTGTCCGCGGCGTCGGCGAGCGCACAGTGGGACACGGTGGACGAAGACGTGACGGCGCCGTCGTGGCAGGACTACGGCCTCGGCGCGGAGCAGGTCGGGCCGCTCCGCGGGCGCACCGGGTCGATCCCCGGATTCATCTCGGCGACCCTGTCCGACCCGGACCAGACCCTGACCGTCGTGGTGATGCTGAACAACTCCAGCGCGGGGGACCACTTCGCCCTGATACTCGCCCGGCAGCTGGCGGCCATCATCGCCGAGGCACCGGCCGAGAGCGAGGCCGAGCCATCGATCGCGCTGCCCTGGTCGGTGGAGCAGACCCGGGCCCAGCTCGCTGCCCACGCGGCCTGCCCGACCGTGGCCGAGATCGTCGGCTAGGTAACCCTGCCGAGCCGCAGCCAGAAGAGCACCCCACCCCGAGGCCGGCCGCGCTCGACTGTGTCCTCTCCAGCGCTCCCGGGCGTACTCTGAACGTGTGAATTCAGCAGGGACGACCGACCGAAGCGACGCGAACCGAAGCGAGAGCGCCATCAACCAGGTGACCACGGCGCCGCTCGACCTGGCCGCGCACGTTGGGGCCGTCTCCACCGGATCCTGCGGGGCGGTCGTGACCTTCATCGGTCAGGTGCGCGACCACGATCCCGACGCCGCCGGGCAGGTGACCGGCCTGGATTACAGCGCGCATCCGGATGCCGGCCGCATCCTGTCCGAGATCGTCGCCCGGTTCTCCCGCGAGTATCCGCAGGTGAACCTGTCGGTCAGTCACCGGATCGGCCACCTCGAGGTGGGCGACCTGGCCCTGGTCGCGGCCGCGGCGAGCGCACACCGGGCCGTCGCCTTCGAGGCGTGTGGGCGACTGGTCGAGACCGTCAAGCTCGAGCTGCCGATCTGGAAGAAGCAGCATGAGGTCGACGGGTCGACCGGCTGGGTGGGCCTGACCTGATTCGACGGACGGGTTTAATAAACCGGACGTGTATCCTGTTTATTAGCGCACGGCTCGGTCGTGCCACTGAGGAGGATCCACCCCATGACCGCCGAACCCATCACGCTGACCACCGCGCACACCTGCAACTGCAACCATGACGACGCCGAGACCATCGTGCTCGACGGCCGCACCATTCCGCACGCGGTGCGCCATGCGGCCATCTTCGGGGCCCTGGAGTCCATCCAGCTCGGCTTCTCGCTCGACCTGATCGCCCCGCATGACCCGCTGCCCCTGCTGGCGCAGCTCGAGAAGGCACGCCCCGGCGCATTCACCGTGTCCTACGTGGAGCGTGGCCCGGACGCCTGGCGCATCCGCTTCACCCGCGCCGCCTAGTCTCCCGAGAATCGACCACCACCATGCACGGGAACGGGCGGCTGGCGTTCCTGCTGCTCGGCGGCCTCGCTCTGCTGGCCGGGCTCGACGGAGCGCTGCTCCGGTTGGGCTTCTCGGCGCCGGTGGTCACCGCACGGCTCGCGGATGTGCACGGACCCCTGATGGTCTTCGGGTTCGTGGGCACCGTGGTCGTGCTCGAGCGGGCCGTCGCCGTGCGCAGGACCTGGGCCTACCTGTCGCCGGGGCTGCTCGGGCTCGGCGGCCTGGCGCTTATGTCGCCGCTTCCCCTGGTGGTCGGCCAGCTCGCCTTCGTGGCCGGGTCGGCCGTGTTGCTGGGCATCTACCGGGCGATCTGGCTCCGGCAGCCGTCGACGTCCGCCGCGGTGCAGGCGCTCGGTGCCCTGCTCGGCCTAACGGCCACCGTGCTCTGGCTCGGCGGCGTGCCCGTGCCCGTGCTGGTACCCGCGATGACGCTCTACCTGGTGCTCACGATCGCCGGTGAGCGGCTCGAGCTCGCCCGCATCTCGCCGTCCGTCGATCACCGGGCCGAAATGTGGATTCTGGCCGCCGGCCTGGTCCTGACCCTCGGCGCCGTCCTCGCTCTGATCTGGCCCTCGCTCGGCTACCCCGTCCTCGGGCTCGGGCTGCTCGGGCTCGTCGCCTGGCTGTTCCGGCACGACGTTGCCACCCGGCTCATCCGCAGCACCGGCCTGCCGCGGTACATGGCTGCGTGCCTGCTGGCCGGCTACGGCTGGCTGCTCTCGGTCGCCGCCAGCTGGGTCATCGTCGGCCCGAGCTTCTCCGGTCCCGGCTACGACGCCGTGCTGCACGCCGTCTTCCTGGGATTCGTGATGTCGATGATCATGGCGCACGCCCCGACCATCCTGCCGGCCGTGCTGCGCCGGCCGCTGCCGTATCGCCCGGTGCTCTACCTGCCGGTGCTGCTGCTGCACGCCTCTCTTCTGGTGCGCATCCTGCTCGGTGACGCCCGCGACCTGCCGGCACTGGTGCAGTGGGGCGGTGTGGCCAATATCGTGGCCGTGCTCCTGTTCGTGCTGCTGGCCGTGATCTCGGTGGTGCGCGGCGTGCCGCAACGCCAGCCAAACCCCAAACTGAAAGTCACACCATGAACCGTCGACTGTGGCACCGCATCACCGGGCTCCTGACTCCGGTGTGGCTTCTCCTCACCCTCATCGCCGTGCTCATCCACCGCTTCATCCCGGTCGCGCCGTGGCTGATGGTGCACCTCCTGTTCCTGGGCGCCGTGAGCACCGCGATCCTGGTTTGGAGCCAGCACTTCGCCGACACCCTGCTGCGGCATCCGGCACCCGGCGGCCGCGTCTCGCTCGGGGTGAGGCTCGGCGCGCACACCCTGGGCGCGGTGCTCGTGATCACCGGCATCGTCGGCGGCTGGTGGCCTGTCGTGCTGGCCGGCGGCATCCTGGTCGGCGC
>DATISQ010000047.1:0-3263 GCA_035581905.1 Cryobacterium sp. | reverse complement strand
GTTGCTCTGGCCGGTGTTGCTCTGGTCGGTGTTGGCCTGCTCGGACCCGTTCTGGTTGGTGTTGTACTGCTCGGCACCGTCGCCGCGCTCCGTGTTGCTCATCGTGCCTCCCTTTTTCCGCTGGCAGCCTAGCGCGGCAGGTGTCTGCGGCAAATGGGAGCGGCGGGTGCCGGGCGTGGCGGCGGGTGGCGGCGGGAGCGGCGGGTGCCGGGCGTGGCGGCGGGTGGCGGCGGGCGGCGCCAGGAGTGGGCGCCTGCGGGGCCATTCCCTCGCCGAGTTCGACGGTTGCGGTCGAGTTCGGCAGGTGTGCAGGGCGAAGTCGACCGGAAGTGAAGGGTTCGGCGGCTACCGCACGCCCGGGGTGGTGCCGGCCCAGGCGTTCCGCAGCAGCAGGGTCAGGTCGTCGGGGGTGACAGCGCGCGGGTTCGACGCGGGTACAGTCGGCAGGATCAGCGCCACGGCCCGGGCGATATCCGACTCCGAAAACCCGAAGTCCCGCAGCGCGGTCGGTGCGTGCACGCTGTCCCGCAGGGCGAGCAGTCCCAGGGCGGCGGAGCGCGAGCCCAGGGCCGCGGCGATCCGCGCCTCCGCCTCGGGCGCGCCCGATGCGTTGAGGGCCACCACATGCGGCAGCACGATCGCGTGCGTCTGCGCGTGAGGCAGACCGAAGGCGCCGCCCAGCACATGACAGATATTGTGATGCAGGCCCGATCCGGCGCTGGAGAACGCGCTCGCCGACAGATACGCGCCGTAGAGGGCTTCCTCCCGGCCGGCCAGGGACCCGGCGGCGATCCGCGGCAGGGCGCGCGCCAGCATCCGGATGCCCTCGGCGGCAATCAGTGCGCTGACCGGGTTCGCGCCCGGAGCCCAGAGCGCGTCGACGCCGTGGGCGAGGGCGTTCATCGCGCTGGACACGCTCAACTCGCGGGGGAGAGACGCCGTCAGGGCGGCGTCGTAGATCACGGTTCCGGGCAGCACCCTCGGGTCGAAACCGGTGGTCTTCACCCCCTTCTCGACCAGTCCCCACACCGCGGTCGCTTCGGAACCGGAATAGGTGGTGGGCACCGCCACGATCGAAAGCCCCGCGGGCCGGTCGCTCCGCAGTGCGACAGCCTTGGCCAGCCCGATCGCCGAGCCGCCGCCGAGGGCGACGACCACGTCGATACCGGCCGCCTGGGCCGCCCGATGGGCGCGCTCGGCCGACTCCGCGGGAACGTGTTGCACGACGTCATCGAACACCAGCTCCGCACGGATGCCGCCGAGCACCGCCGCGGACCGCTCCAGTTCCCGCCGGGTCGCGATCACCATCACCCGCGGGGTGCCGGGGACATCTGCCTGCGCCCGGGCCGCCGGGCCGCCGCGCCCGCCGCGCTCGCTGACATCGCCGGGCCCGCCGAGTACCGCGGCGAGCAGTTCGGCGGCCCGCCCGGTGCCGAACAGCACGCGCTGCCGCTGGGTTCGGTACTCGAAATCGAGGCCCGGTCCGGCGGGCTGCTCCGTCACGACACGCCTACGCGCGGGCCGGCGCGGGGCGGGCCAGCCAGGATCGGGCGGCGGCGACATCCGTGGCGGCGATGCCGTGCCCGCCGTCACGCAGCTCTCGCTCGACCTGGGCGCCGCGCTCGGTGAAGGTCGCGGCGACCCGGTCGGCGCTCTTGACCGGGGCCATCGGGTCGGCGCGTCCGTTGAGCAGCAGCACCGCGGTGCCCGCGAGATCCGTCGTCAGCGCGCGGTCGTCGAGCGGGAACATGCCCGAGAACGCGACCACCCGGTCCAGCGCGTCCGGGTGCAGCAGAGCCGTGGCCAGGGCGATGTTGGCCCCGTTGGAAAAGCCCACGGCGATGATGCGGCGCTTGCCGAGGTCGTAGCGCTGCCGGGCCCAACCGATGAAACCGGCCAGTTCGCCGGCTCGCGCCACCACATCGTCGACGTCGAACACGCCCTCGGACAGTCGGCGGAACCAGCGCTGCATGCCGCCCTCGGTGACGCGTCCGCGCGGAGCGAGCACGGTCGCGGCCGGGTCGATCGCGTCGGCGAGGGTGAGGATCTCCTGCTCATTGCCGCCGGTGCCGTGCAGCATCAGCAGCACGGGTGCGTCGGCACTGCGCGCGTCGGCGCCGACGGATGCCACCGGCGAACCCGCCCGGAACACGTGCGGCCAGTCGAGGGAACCCTGTCGGGAGTCGCGTTGCTCGTCCATCGTGACCGCCTACTGGCCCGCGACGAGGGCGGGGTTGTTCTCGCTCGGCAGGGTGATCGGAGCGACGGCGCGCTCGATCTGGTCGCGGCTGGGCTCGAGCCACGGCGGCAGCTTGAGCGAGCGGCCCAGTTCGAGCAGCGGCTCGTCGATGTCGAAGCCGGGGGTGTCCGTCGCGATCTCGAACAGCACTCCGCCGGGCTCGCGGAAGTAGATCGACGTGAAGTACTGCCGGTCGAGGATCGCCGTCACGCCGTAGCCGCGCGCGACGAGTTCCTGCCGCCACTGTTCCTGCTCGGTTTTGTCCGGCACCCGGAACGCGATGTGGTGCACGCTGCCGCCGGCGGTCAGGCCGACCTGCCCGTTCGGGTCGGCGATAATGTCGACGATGTTGCCGGGGGCTCCGTCGCCGGCACCCACCCGGATGCGGTCGGGGGTCTCCTCGATCACGTGCATGCCGAGGTCGCGGGTGAGCACCTCGACGGTGCCGGTGGGGTCGGCGACGGTGAGCACCGAGGAGTGCTGGCCGCGCACCGCGTATTCAGCGGGCACGGATGCCGAGTCCCACGGATTGCGCGGATCAACCGTCGACGAGGCCACGAGATCCAGCTGCAGTCCGTCGGGGTCGCGCAGGGAGAGACGCTCTTCGTCGGCGGAGCGGCGCACGAACTCGGATTCGACGCCGAGGTTCTTGAAGTGACCGGCCCACCAGCCGAGGCTGCCGGCCGGCACCGAGAACGCGGTGGACGTGGACTGCCCCGAGCCGGGGCGTCCGCTGGAGATGCCCGTCCAGGGGAAGAAGGTGAGCAGCGACCCCGGGCGGCCCGCGTCATCCCCGTAATAGAGGTGGTAGGTCCCGGGGTCGTCGAAGTTGACCGTCTTCTTCACGAGCCGCAGGCCGAGACCCGTGACGTAGAAATCGATGTTGCGCTGCGGGGCACCGGCAATCGCGGTGACGTGGTGCAGTCCGGAGGTGTGCGGAGTCATGGGGTCCCTTTCTGGCGGGGAGTCGGTCGGGATGCGGGCCGGCGTGGCTCGGGTTCTGCTGACTTCTATGCAAACACAT
>DATISQ010000046.1:0-7607 GCA_035581905.1 Cryobacterium sp. | reverse complement strand
GATGAGCGGCCCGTTGTAGCCGGGGCCGAAGCCCTCCTCGAGCATGGTGAACGCCTCGCGCTGCGTCGAACCGGACGGCTCCGATGCCCCGTCGGGCAGGTTCAGGTCGAGGCTGAGGGCCGGGATCGCGAGCGTGCCGAGCACGCCCACGACGAGGAGCACGGCCACGACCGGGGCCTTGAGCACGAGGTTCACCCAGCGGTGGCCGAGGGTGGGCCGGCCGGTGTCGGGCCGGGTGGCGCGGCGGTGCGCGCGACTGCCCGCTTGGGGGGTGAGACGCCCCTTGGCGAGGCCGAGCACGGCGGGGAGGAGCGTCACCGCGACGAAGATCGAGACCAGCACGGCGAACGCCGCGCCGAGCCCCATCACGCTGAGGAACGGGATGCCGACCACGAGCAGCCCGAGCAGGGCGATGATCACGGTGATCCCGGCGAAGACGACGGCGCTGCCGGCGGTGGCCACGGCCGTGGCCGCCGAGTCGTGCGGTTCGGCCCCGTTGGCGAGCTGCGTTCGGTGCCGAGACAGGATGAACAGCGCGTAGTCGATGCCCACGGCGAGCCCGAGCATCAGGGCGAGCATGGGGGCCGTGCTCGAGACCGGCACGAACGCGGAGATCACGGTGATGCCGCCGATGGCGACGCCGACCCCGATCAGGGCCATCAGCAGCGGCATCCCGGCGGACACAAGCGAGCCGAAGGTGATCACCAGCACGACGCCGGCGAAGATCAGCCCGAGCACCTCGGAGACGGTGATGCCGAAGCTGGTGTCCTGGAACACCTGGCCGCCGAAGGCGACCTCGAGGCCGGCCTCCTCGGCGATCTCCCGCGTGCCGGTCACTGCGGCGAGGGTTTCCGCGGTGACCTCGGTCGACAGGCCGGACAGCTGCACCTGGCTGAAGGCGCTCTCTGAGTCGTCGGAGATCGCGCCGGACGCGTATTCGTCGTAGGGGGTCAGCACCGAGTCGACGCCGGGAACGTCCGCGAGTTCGGCCGCCATGTCGACGATGGCCGCGCGGTACGGTTCGTCGCTGACGGATGCCCCGTCCGGGGCCGTGTAGACAACCTGCACCGCGGCGCCGGCCGCCTGGGGGAACACCTCGCCGAGCTTGTCGATGGTGTCCTGGGATTCCGTGCCGGGAATCGCGTAGGACTCCTGGGTCTGGCCGCCGAGGGAGACCCCGGCGCCGAGGGTCCCGACCAGCAGGATGGCCCAGATGCCGAGCACGAGGCCCGCGCGCCGGTAGGCGAAGTGGCCGATTCGATAGAGCAGGGTTGCCATGGGCGCTACTTCCGGGACGGGGCGGTGCGAACGGTGACGGGGGCGAGCAGCTCCGTGATGACGGCGAGGAGCGCAGGTCGGATCTCCTCGACGGGGGCGATCTCCTCGCCGAGGAAGGTCATGCCGGCCACCAGGGTGTACGCGGCGCCGCCGAGGGCGAGTCCGAAGCGGATGCGGTCTTCGGTGCTCGCATCGCCGTGGCAGAGCGTGTCGGAGAGACGCACGATCAGCACGCCGGCCCGGTCGATCACCGGGATGCCGCGCAGCGACTGGGACTGGTTGATGAAGGTGTGCAGCTCGAGGCGGAACTCGAGGATGAAGTCGATGAAGTCGTTCACGAAGCGGCTGCGGGACAGGGCGCTCTCCTCGGTGGCGAGGAACCGTTCGAGGATGGCCTCCAGCCGGTCGACCGCCGGGGTGAGCACCTCGTCGAGGAGGGCCTCCTTGGAGGCGAAGTGGTACAGGACACTCGACTTCGAGTAGCCCGCCGCGTCGGCGATCTGCTGCAGGGAGGTGCCGGCGAACCCGACCGAGGCGAACTGTTCCAGCGCCGTCGCCCGCAGTTCGAGGCTGGTGCTCTGGCGGTTGTGCGGGGGCTGGGGCTGGGGCAGAACGGGCTCAGGGGTCACCTGCTCACGCTAGCTGACCGATCGGTCAGAGCCTGTCCGATCGGTCAGAGTGTTATGGAACGCGCAGCCGGGCAACATCCGGGTAGCGTTAGGTCCGGAGGTTTTCATGCGAAAGTACATTTTCAGCAGTGCCATCATCGGCGTGCTCGCCGGCGGTTGGAACATTCTGCACGCCACCCGCACCGGTCCGCGCGACTGGCGACTGGCCCTGATGTGGATCGGCTGGCTGCTCAGCGCGGCCGTCGCCATCGGCAGCGTCATTCAGGATGCCGACGAACGCCGGATCGAGGACTAACTCACCGGCGCGTCGGCGTGTCAGCGCGGCCCGCTGCGGGCCGCGCGGCAGACTGGGAAGCTCACGGGCACGCTAGCCGAAAGGGGTCCCCGATGTTTGGTCGACGACGTCGCGTCGAACCGGTCGCACCGGTCACTCCCCCGCCCGTTCCCGAGCTCAGTGACGCTCAGGTTTTCGAGCTCCTGCACACCCAGATCGCCCGCCTCGTGGGCGCCCAGGGCCAGTGGACGCTGGTCCCCCGCAGCAGTGACGACACCGACGGGATCTTCCACGGCCTCAAGGCGAACCAGATCGCCTCGACTCTGGCCGGCGTGCTCCGCACCGAGACCGCCGTGCTGCGCGGCGAGGTCATCGCCGAGCCCACCGCGCTGCCCTGGACCCCGGCACCGATCTCGGTCTGGGCTGATCCGCAGGCCGGCACCGCACCGGCCGAACCGGAGCGCACCCCCATGTCCGTGGCGCAGCCGATCGAGCGCGTCCGACTCGTCGCCTGAGAGCGACGTCGCCGGGCCGACCGGCCCTGGTCTGCCCTGGCCGATCGATTTCCAGTCGGCCGGGCCGATGGTCCCGGCTGGCTACACGCCCAGGGCCGGGTAGCGTCTCGGGCGGATTAGCCGCGGCTATAGACTTCGCGCAGATTCTTTGTAGGTCTTCTTCGGGATCGGCCTGCCGCCGAATTCTAGATTGAAGAACATGACTGCCAGCACTCGTATCGCCCGTACTCCGGCGCCCCGCTTCCTCAGCGTGCGCGATCTCGCACAGATCGCCATTTTCGCGGCCCTCATCGCCGCGCTCGGGCTGCCCGGAGCCCTGAGCATCGGCGCGGTCGCCGTGCCGATCACCTTCCAGACCCTCGGGGTCATGCTGGCCGGCGCCATCCTCGGGGCGCGCAAGGGCTTCTTCGCGGTGCTCCTCCTGCTCGCCCTCGCCGCGGCCGGCCTGCCGCTGTTGTCGGGCGGGCGGGGCGGCATCGTCTGGTTCACCACCTCGCCCGCGGCCGGCTACCTCTACGGCTGGCTGCTCGGCGCCCTGGTCATCGGGTATCTGACCGGGCGGCTCCTCCCCCGCTACCGTCTCGTGCCGGCGCTCGGCGCAACCGCGCTCGGCGGCGTCGTCGTGGTCTACCTGATCGGCGTGCCCGTCACCGCGATCAACCTCGGGTTGCCGATCTGGGTTGCGCTGGTCGATGCCGCGAAGTTCCTGCCCGGAGACCTGGTCAAGGTGGTCGTGACCGTGCTGGTCGCCCGCCAGGTGCACAGGGCCTACCCCGGCCTGATCCCCACGCGCCGCCATACGGCCGCCGCCGCCGCCCCTGCCGACGCCACCGCCGGAGCCGTCCCCTCCGCGTCATGAGCACGATCGACTTCGATGGCGTCTCGCATGCGTTCGGCGAACGGATGGTGCTACGGGACATCCGTCTGACCCTCACCGAACAGCGCATCGGCATTGTCGGGGCGAACGGGTCGGGGAAGTCCACCCTCGTGCGCCTGATCAACGGGCTGATCAAGCCCGACACCGGAACAGTGAGCGTCGGCGGCCTCGACGTGGCCCGGAACGCCAAGGCGGTTCGGCGGCAGGTCGGGTTCATCTTCACCAACCCCGACAACCAGATCGTGATGCCCACCGTCGCGGAAGACGTCGCGTTCACCCTGCGCCGCCGCGGGCTGACCCCGCTCGAGATCACGACCCGCACGCAGGCCGCGCTGTTGCGCTTCGGCCTCGACCAGCATGCCGACCATCCGGCGCACCGCCTGTCGGGCGGTCAGAAGCAACTGCTCGCGCTGGCGGCTGTGCTCGTGGCCGAGCCTGACATCGTCGTCGCCGACGAACCGACCACCCTGCTCGACGCGCGCAACGCCCGGCGCATCACCGAACTCCTGCTCGGCCTGAGCCAGCAGGTCATCGTGGTCACCCACCAGCTCGAACTGCTCGCTGCCTTCGACCGGGTGATCGTGATCGAGGACGGCCGGGTGGTCGCCGACGACGCCCCGGATTTCGCGCTCGGCGCCTACCGGGAGCTGCTGGCATGATCGGGCCGGCATGATCGGTCTCTATCATCCCGGCGACTCGCTGATCCACCGCGCGCCGATGCTGCTCAAGTTGGTGCTGCTCTCCCTCGCGGTGCTGATCGTCGGCCTGCTCGGCGAGCTCTGGCAGCTCGGCGCCTGCCTGATCGGGGTCGCCGGACTGTTCCTCGTGGCGCGGGTGCCGCTGGGCGCGGCGTGGAAACAGATCGGGCCGATCCTCTGGATCCTGGTGATCGCCGTGCCGCTCCAGGCACTGTTCGCCGGCTGGACCACGGCCGGCCTGATGGCCGGGCGGCTGCTGATCGCCGTGGCGCTGGCGGCGCTGTTCACCCTGACGACCACGGTCACGGCCGTGCTCGAGGGATTCCAGAAGCTGCTCCGGCCGTTCGGACGCTGGGTCGACTCCGACCGTGTCGGCCTGCTGCTCGCCCTCACCCTGCGGTGTATCCCGCTCGTCGCCGAAATCGTCTCCGAGGTGATCGAGGCCCGTCGGGCGCGCGGCACCCAGGGTTCCCTGCTCGCCCTGGCCGTGCCGGTGGTCGTGCGCTCGCTGTACGCAGCGGATGCGATCGGCGAGGCTCTGGCGGCCCGCGGCCTCGACGACTGAGGCCCCGTCGGCACGGTCGGCACGGTCGGCACGGTCGGCACGGCTAGATTGAAATCAACGGTGGTTTCCCGGTTCACCCCGACCGGACCTGCGAGGAGCGGAGCGGAGCCCGATGACCCAGCCCAGCAGCCAGGCCGAGGCGCGACGACGAGGTAGGCTGCGGCGCCGCATCCGGGCCGGTGGCTGGTGGAGCCTGACCGCCCTCGGGCTCGTTGTGATCGTGTTCCTGGCCTGGGCGAACACGGTGCGTGTGGCCGATCGGGCGGCCGCCGACGAGGTGTTCGCCAACCCGAACGTGAGCGTCACCGACACCCCCACCTCGGTCGTGCTGGCCCCGGCCGACGGTGCCGGGACCACGGGCCTGGTCTTCTTCCCCGGCGCCCGGGTCGACCCCTACGCCTACCTCTACAAACTCGCCGGAACGGTCGAGACGACCGGCCTGACCGTGGTGATCGCCAAGCCGGTGCTCAACCTCGCCATACTCGACCAGGGGCCGCTGTCCACCTTCACCGACGCGGCCCCCGAGGTGTCCACCTGGTACCTCGGCGGGCACTCGGTCGGCGGCGTGCGGGCCTGCCTGCTCGCGGACGACCCCGAGGTGGCCGGGCTGGTGCTGTTCGGCAGCTACTGCGCGGCCGCGCCGGAGCGCACCGACCTGCGGGCCCTCAGCCTCAGCGGCAGCGTCGACGGCCTCAGCACCCCGGCGAAGATCGCCGACAGCGCCGATCTGCTGCCGGCCGACACCCGGTTCGTCGAGCTCGAGGGAGCCAACCACGCGCGGTTCGGCGATTACGGAGTGGAGAACGGGGACGGCGTGGCCACCACGTCAACGGATGCCGTGGCCGCCGAGATCACCCGCGAACTCTCCGACTTCCTGGCGGCCCCCGTCCCGTAGCCGGTGCCTTGCCCGGTCTGCGGTCGGGGGGCACACTGAAGCGGTCAGCACCTGGTGGACTCGATCGTTGGAGGTCGAAATGAGCACCCTCGTCATCTTTGATTCGAACTCGAGCACCGGGGGGAACTCCGGCAGCACGGAGAATTCCGGCGCCGCAGAGACCGTCGCCGAGGCCATCGCCGTCGAGCTCGGCGAAGGCACCCGAGCCGTGCCCGTCGCCGGTCTCGGCCTCGACAGCCTGACCGGCGTGGTGTTGCTCGTCGTCGGCGGCCCGATCATCGGTTGGAGGCCCTCACCGCGCCTGCAGGCCTTCCTCGCCCAACTGCGTCCCGGCACCCTGCGGGGCGTGCGGGCGGCCGCCTTCGACACCCGGGTGCGCACGGTCCTCCACGGCGATGCCGCCGGCAAGATCTCCCGGTCTCTGGCGAAGGCCGGCGCCCATGTCGTGGCCCCGCCGACCGGCTTCATCGTCGAGGGTCGTGAGGGTCCGCTGGCTGCGGGCGAGGTCGGCCGGGCCGCCGCCTGGGCGGGGTCGATCGCATCCGTGCTGCGTCACTGAGGCGCACGAAAAAGGCCCAGGTCGAGTCGACCTGGGCCTTTCTGATCTGTTCGTGCGGAGTGCGGTGCTACTTGCTGGTCAGCGAGTCCACGTACTCCTGGTTCTCGGAGATCCACTTCGCCACGATCGGCTCGTAGTCCTGGCCGTCGGAGTCGACGAACATGGCCTTCTCGAGCGTGTACAGCTTGTCGAGGTCCATCTCGAAGCCCTTGATCCACTCCGTGGCCTGCGGGAAGTCCTTCGCGAAGTCGGCCTTCGCGTAGCTGTGCAGGGCCTCGGTGTTGTCGAGGGTGCCCTCGGGGTCTTCGAGGGTCTTGATCGGCAGCGAGCCGTAGGCCCAGTGCGGCTCCCAGAGGGTGACGACGATGTTCTCGCCGGCCTTCGTGGCGGCCGTCAGCTCGGTGAGCATGGCGGCGGTCGAGGAGGTCAGGTACTCCATGTCCTCGAGGCCGTAGGTGGGGATGACCCGCTCGGTGGTGGCCAGGGTCAGCCCGGCGCCGGGCTCGATGCCCACGATGGTGTTGTTGAACTTGTCCGCGTTGGCGGCGAGGTCGGCGAGGGAGTCGATCGGGGCATCCTCGTTGACCGCGATGGTCAGGCGGGATTCCTCGTTCCACGCGCCGAGGTCGACGATGTCATCGCCGTACTCCTTCACGTAGGCGGCGTGGGTCTCCGGCATCCAGACGTCCATGTTGAGGTCGTAGTCACCGGTGGAGAGTCCCGAGTAGACGGGGGCGACGTCGGCGTATTCCAGCTCGGCGTTGTAGCCCTTCCCGTCGAGGATGGCCTTCCACAGTTCGGAGACCGCCACGCCTTCGTCCCAGCCGTTGAAAACGGCGATGGTGATGTCTTTCTGGTCCTTGTTGCCGTCGCCGACGACGGCGGCCTCGGCGGAGGCGCAGCCGCTGAGAGCGAGGAGCCCGACGGCTCCGAGGGCGATGAGGGACAGTGATCGGTTCTTCATAGGTTTTCCTTTCGTGTCGCTCTGACGAGCGACCGGGGCAGTTTCTGAGATCAAGATTTCGTGTGCGGGGCGCACTGGATCAGGCGGCCAGTGCCTGCTGGGCGCGGCGCTTGCGGGCCGTCCTGATGCGACCGAGCGGGGTATCGCCGGTGCCGAGCGCCGCGGTGAGGCGGTCGAGGAAGATGGCGAGGATCACGACGGCCAGACCGGCTTCGAAGCCGAGGGACACGTCGATGCGGTTCAGGCTGGCGACGACCTGGGCGCCGAGGCCGCCGGCGCCGACCATGCCCGCGATGACGACCATCGACAGGGAGAGCATGATGACCTGGTTGATGCCGGCCATGATGGTCGGC
>DATISQ010000045.1:0-3403 GCA_035581905.1 Cryobacterium sp. | reverse complement strand
CTGGTCGACTTCCTCACCCAGGTGTCGCTGGTGGCCGCCGCCGACGACCTCGACGACGCCTCCGGCACGGTGTCGCTGATGACCCTGCACACCGCCAAGGGGCTCGAATACGAGGCCGTGTTCCTGACCGGCGTCGAGGAGGGGCTGCTGCCGCACCAGATGTCGGCCAACGAGCCCGGAGGGCCGGCCGAGGAGCGGCGCCTGTTCTACGTGGGCATCACCCGGGCCCGGCAGAGGCTCTACCTGTCCCTGGCGATGACCCGGGCCCAGTTCGGCGACATCAACGTGGCCATGCCCAGCCGCTACCTGCAGGAGATCCCCGTCGACCTGATCGACTGGAAGCAGTCCCCGGGCATGGCGAACTCCCGCGGCGGCACCCAGCCCCGGGCCTTGAACGCGAGGCGTGACGGCTTCGGTGGCGGGTTCGCGGGGCGCGGCGAGCCGCAGGCGCTGCCGCCCGCACCGAAGAAGAAGACCGAGTGGGCCAGCCGGGTGCCGAGCCAGGTGCGCGACAACGGCGACCTCACGTTGGCTGCGGGCGACCGCATCCGTCACGTCGATTTCGGCGACGGCCGCGTCAACCAGGTCACCGGTGACGGCACCAAACGCATCGCGCACGTTCAGTTCGACACGGCGGGCGCAAAGAAGCTCCTGATCAAGATCGCGCCGATCGAGAAAATCTAGTGGCCGGCCCGGCCGCAGGGCCGGAGACCCTGCTCGAACGCGTCAACGCGTTGCGCGCCCTCGACCTGGAGGTGGCGTCCCGGGCCAGCATCGCCGTGGTCGTGCCGCTCGTGCTGCTCGTGCTTGCCGGCCGGATCGATTGGGCGGCCTACGCGTCCTTCGGGGCGATGACGTCGCTGTACGGCCGGAGCGAGCCGTACCGGCTGCGGGCACGCACGGTCAGCGTCGCCGCGGCCTGCCTGCTGGTCAGCGTCGCCGCCGGGCTTTTGATGAGCGTAACCGGGGCGGCCCTGCCGGCCCTGGTGCTCGGGCTGATGCTGGTGATCACCGTGGGCATTCTGGTGGCGTCGACCTATGGCCTGTTCCCCGGCACGCCGATCTTCTTCGTCTTCGCCTATTTGGTCTGCGCCCAGGTGCCCGCGCCCGCCGACGAGATGCTGCCGCGCCTGCTGGTGGCCGTGGCGAGTGCCGCGCTGGCCTGGCTGCTCACCATGTCGGGCTGGGCAGCACGGCGCCTGGCCGGAGACCGCTCCGGGGACCTGTTCAAGGCGCTGCCCCGCACGCCGCTGCTGAACCCGGCCGCCTACCGCGACACCCAGGTGTGGCTTACCATCCTGCAGAACCTGGTCGGCGTGCTGCTGGCCGGCGGCCTCGCCCTCGCCTGGGGGATCGGCCACCCCTACTGGGCGGTGGTGAGCGTGGTCGCGGTGCTGCCTCCGCCTCGCGCCGCGCACTCCCTCTCCCGGGCCGGGCACCGCATCGTCGGAACGGTGCTCGGGGTGGTGGTGACGGGCCTGGTGCTGCTGCCCGGGCCATCCGTCTGGGGGCTGATCGCGGTCATCGCGATCAGCCAATTCGGCGCGGAAATCCTGATCGGAAAGCACTACGGCGCCGCGCTGCTGTTCATCACGCCTCTGGCGCTCACGGTGGCGCACCTGGCCGGCTCGGTCGCCGTGCCGACGCTGCTGGTCGACCGGGTGGTGGAGACCGCGCTCGGCGGCGTGGTCGCGGTGCTGATCGTGCTCGCGGCCCGAGGTCTGGCCCGGCGGCGTTCGCGGCTGCCCGCCCAGTCCTGACCCTGTCGCCCATGTGCGGGTGCAGGTGCGGGTGCAGGTGCAGGTGCCTTGTCGCCTGCGGCCGGGGAGCGTAGCGTTGCCGCCGCGGGGATGCCCAGAAGGGGTGGCTCCCACCGAACTGGAGGTGTCATCATGGCGAGCGACCCGGACGGACTCTGGCCGCGGCGAGCGGATGCCGCGAGCGACGGACTCGACGAAGACCGCGAGATCGATGACGTCGAATTGACCCTCGAAGAGGAATCGCCCATCACCGAGGAAGAAGACCCGGTGTGGATGATCGACGCCGACCAGCGTCCGGTCGAGCTCGATGACGAGGACCAGGACCGGGAAACCGAGACCGGCGAGCCCGAGCTCCTGGAGTAGGCGGGGGAGTCCGAGTCGATGGCGTCTGTCGCTCCCGGAGCCGACCGCACCGCGTGGACGCTGCTCATGGCAGGTGGACGCTGCTCGTGGCCGGAGGAGCGCCGTGTCCGGCGCGGCGTTGGACCGCGCACACCGAGTGGACCGCATCAGCGGTTCGTTCGTTTCGTGCCGGCGCCCGGTCAGTCCGTGTCGGCTGCCGTCCGTTCGCTGAGCGGATGCCGTATCTCGTCGGCCGGCATCTTGAACAGGATGATCGCGGCCACGGCGAGCAGCGGCGGCACCAGCCCGGCGATCAGGAAGGCCGCCGGGAGGCCGATCGCCTCGCCCACCGGGCCGGCCAGGGCCATTGACACCGGCATCAGCGCGAGAGACACGAAGAAGTCGAGGCTGGACACCCGGCCCAGCATGTGCCCGGGGACCCGGCGCTGCAGCAGCGTGCCCCAGATCACGGTGCCGGCCTGGAACGCGAACCCGACCAGGAACAGGGCGAGGACCATCACCCAGAGGTGGCTGGTCAGCCCGATGACCGCCAGCGGAACGCAGCCCACGCCCCAGAGCACGTTCATCACGGTGAGGTAGCGGCGGGGCAGGGTGCGGGAGGCCACCAGCAGCGACCCGGCGGCGCCGCCGATCCCGAACGCGGCCAGGGCGAGGGCGAAACCGCCGGGCCCGCCGCCGGCCTGGTCCTTCACGGCGAAGGGCAGGAGCACCTCGATCGGGCCCATCAGCACGAGCACCAACAGGGTGAAGTAGGACAGGGTGCCGAGCAGCCTGGGCGTGCGCACCAGGTAGGTGAAGCCGTCGCGCATGTCGATCAGCACGGACACGAACGGATGCCGCTGGCGGGCGGCGGCGTCGGCCGCGGCATCCGTTCCGGCCAGAGCGCCGGCGGAGCCCGGGTCGCCGACCGGCCGTCGCAGGGGAGTGGGGCGCATGATCAGCAGTCCGACCGTGGCCAGCAGCTGGGCGGCGGCGACCAGCAGGAACGCGAGCCCGGGGGAGGCTGCGGCGATCGCGGCGCTCGCCGCGGCCGGCCCGGCGGCCTGCATGACGACCGGCCGCAGCATCCCCTCGACACCGTTCGCGGCGAGGAGCTGCCCGGGGGGCAGGATCGACGGCAGCAGCGCCGAGTAGGCCGGGTAGAAGAACCCGTCGGCCACCCCGAGCACGAAGGAGATGGCAGCCAGGTGCCAGACCTCGACGCGGTCGGTCAGCGCCAGGACCGCCGAGGTGCCGATGACGAGCGCCTTGGCCGCCTCGGCCACGACCAGGATGCGCCG
>DATISQ010000044.1:0-6301 GCA_035581905.1 Cryobacterium sp. | reverse complement strand
TTCATCGGAAGATGTTTCGGCGGCTATAGCGAGAGGGAAACGCCCGGTCACATTCCGAACCCGGAAGCTAAGACTCTCTGCGCCGATGGTACTGCAGGGGGGACCCTGTGGGAGAGTAGGACACCGCCGGACTTAACTTAGAAACACCAGAATGGCCACCCTCACGGGTGGCCATTTTGCGTTAACGACCCATCCCACCACGAGTAGAAGGCCACCCCGGAAGGTGGCCGTCCGTCGTTAACCGGGGGAGCGGGCGGGGAATTAGTTCGCGGTGCGGAGGAGGTCGGCGGCGGCGACCGGCTCGCCGTTCAGGATGTCCAGGGCCCAGCCGGCCGGGTGGCGGGCGACCACGTTGAGCGAGGCATTCCTGATCGTGTCGACGGGCCGGTCGAGGGCCTGCATCAGGGTCAGCCTGATCAGCGTGCCGTGGCTGACGACGATGATGCGGGCACCCGGGTGGTCCCGCGCCAGCAGCTGCAGGGCTTCGACGCCGCGGGCGGCGACACCGGCCTCCGGCTCGGCGCCGCGGAAGCCACCGATGCCGGTCGGGCCGCCCGGTTCCCGAAGGGCGTCCAGCTCGGGGCCGGCACTCATTCCCTCGGCTGGACCGTAGTTGCGCTCGACGATCTCGGGGATGCGCCGGGTGACGCGGAGTCCGAGGCCGGCTGCGATCAGGTCGGCCGTCTCCGCTGCTCGGCTGAGCGGTGAGGAGACGACGAAGTCCCACTCGTGCGCGGCCAGGTGGCCGACGGCATCCGTCGCCTGGCCTCGTCCCGTCTCATTGAGCGGGATGTCGGAGCGGCCCTGGATGCGCAGCGCGGCATTCCAATCGGTCTGGCCGTGGCGGATAAGGGCGAAGGTTGTTGTGGAACTCACCGGTCTATTGTCCCTCGGGCAGGGGCCGGTAGGTGAATCGCGGGGGAGGGTCAGGTGACCGGGGCCGACGCGAAGAGCACCCGCTCGCTCGCCACGAGGTCGGCGGCGTCGTAGACGCGGGCGAGGTCGAGGCCCGCGGCTCGGGCTCCGCTCCGTTCGGCTTCGCTCTGCGGGGCCATCCGCCCGAGCATCACGCCGCCGAGCGCACGCACGGCGCAGGCCGCGATGACGCCTTCCGGTGTGCCGCCGATCCCCATCGAGAGGTCGACCGCGGCATCCGTCGACGCGGCGGCGATGGCCGTGGACACGTCACCCTCGGCGACGCGGAGCACGCGCGCCCCGGCGGACTCGAGTTCGCGGATCAGCTCGACGTGGCGCGGCTTGTCGAGCACGGCCACCGTGAGTGCGGTCTCGGGGATGCCGCTGGCGGCCGAGAACGCCCGGAGGTTGTGGGTCGCGGAGGCGCGCAGGTCGAGCACGCCGTGACCGGCCGGGCCGGAGATGAGCTTCTCCATGTAGAAGACGCCGGCGGGATCGAACATCGTGCCCCGAGGGGAGACGGCGATCACGCACACCGCGCCGGGGAGGTTCCGGGCGGCGAGGGTCGTGCCGTCGAGGGGGTCGACCGCGATGTCGCAGTCGGGCCCGTTCCCGGTGCCGAGGCGTTCCCCGTTGGCGAGCATGGGGGCCTGATCTTTCTCGCCCTCGCCGATCACGACTGTCCCTTGAAACGGCGCGGTCAGGAGGACGGCGCGCATGGCTGCGACGGCCGCCCGGTCGGCGGCAACCTTGTCGCCGCGACCCACCCAGGGCAGCGTGGCGCGGGCCGCCGCCTCGGTCGACGCGCGCACGGCGGCGACCAGCTCGGCCGGCCAGCCTTCGGCGCCGATGACGGTGGATTCGGCCGGGGGGACGGACGGACGGTGCTGCGGCATGGGCCACCTCTTGCTGGGACAGCGGTCTCGTGACCGGCAGGGGAAAGCCTACTCGCGTGCGCGGTGCGGACTCTCGTGTGGGTGAGGGCTAGGCGAGGAGCTCGCGGATGTCCGCGATGCTCAGGGCGGTACCGCGCGCGCCGCCATCCGTCATCACGCTCTCGAACAGCCGTGCCTTCGTGACCTTGAGGGCCATCACCTTCTCCTCGATCGTGTCCCGGGAGACCAGACGGTAGACGAACACGTTCTTCGTCTGGCCGATGCGGTGCATGCGGTCCACGGCCTGCGCCTCGGTGGCCGGGTTCCACCACGGGTCGAGCAGGATCGCGTAGTCGGCCTCGGTCAGGTTGAGGCCGAACCCGCCGGCCTTGAGACTGATCAGGAAGACCGAATTCTCGCCGGTCTTGAAGTCGTCGATCACCTGCGCGCGGTTGCGGGTCTTGCCGTCGAGGTAGGAGTAGCTGATGCCGGCCGCGTCGAGGCGCGCACGGGCCTTGCCCAGGTACTGCGTGAACTGGCTGAAGATGAGGGTGCGGTGCCCGCCGGCGACGATGTCGTCCAGCAGTTCGAGGAGCACGTCGAGCTTGGTGGACGGGATGCCGTCGTACTTCTCGTCGTAGAGGCTGGCGTCGAGGCTGAGTTGGCGCAGCATGGTGAGCGAGCGGAAGATCTCGAACCGGTTCGCGTTCAGGTTGTCGATCAGCCCGAGCACCTTCTGCCGCTCCCGCTGCAGGTGGGTGTCGTAGACCGCGCGGTGCTTCGGGTGCAGGGTCAGCTCAAGCACCTGCTCCTGTTTGGCGGGCAGGTCGCCGGCCACCTGGTCCTTCGTGCGGCGCAACATGAACGGGCGGATGCGGCGGCGCAGCTGGTCGAGCCGGTCTTCGGCGGCATCCTTTTCGATCGGTTTCTGGTAGTAATCGCCGAAGCGGCCGGGGCTGGGGAACAGTCCCGGTGCCGTGATCGAGAAAAGCGACCAGAACTCCATCAGGTTGTTCTCCAGCGGAGTGCCCGAGATCGCGAGCTTGAACGGGGTGGCCAGACGTCGAGCGCACTGGTGGGCGCGGGACTTGCGGTTCTTCACGAACTGGGCCTCGTCGAGAAGGAGCCCGGACCAGGCCAGGGCGTCATAGTCGTCGAAGTCCAACCGGAACAGCGTGTACGAGGTGATGACGACGTCCGCGCCGGCGTGCAGCGAGGCCAGGGGCCGGCTGCGTTTGCCCGCGGTCTCGGTGATCGCGGCCACCCGCAGGCCCGGCGCGAACCGGGCGCACTCGGCCGCCCAGTTGGAGACGACGCTGGTGGGCGCCACGACCAGGAACGGTGCGCTCGCCCCCGGCTCCTCCCGCACGCGTTCCATCAGCGCGATGGCCTGCAAGGTCTTACCGAGGCCCATGTCGTCGGCGAGGATGCCGCCCAGCTGGTGGTCGTAGAGAAAGCTCAGCCACTCGAAACCGGCCTGCTGGTAGCTGCGCAGGGTGGCGTCGACGCCGGCCGGCAGCGGTCGTTCCGGGATCCGGGCGACGTCGGTGAGCCCCGACACGGTGTCGCGCCACGCGTCAGCCTGGCCGGCGACGACCCCGAGGGCCTGTAGCTCTTCCCAGAGGTCGGCCTGGAACGGGCTGATCCCCAGGGACTCGGCTCCGGCATCCTGCAGCCCGCGGGCCTCCTCGATGAGGCGGCGGAGCGTGTGCAGTTCGGGGCGGTCCAGGCTGAACCAGGTGCCGCTCGGCAGGATCATCAGCTGCTGCCCGGATGCCAGGGCACGGAACAGGCGGTCGAACGGGATCTCTTCGCCGTCGATGCTGACGGACACCTGCAGGTCGAACCAGTCCCGGTCGTCGGCGCGTTCGGTGGTGCCCACGGTGATCACCGGTGCCTCGTCGGCCCGGCGGTAATCCGGGGCGTCGCCGGCGACCAGCACGGTGACGTGGTCGGCGGCCTCCAGCAGCGGCACGACCGTGTCGAGGAAGCCGAGCATGGCGGTGCCGGACAGTGTGGCCCGCTCGATCAGCACCGGCAGGCCGCTCTGCTGCCCGACCAGGGCCGGCACGGCGGCGAGGAGCTCGTGCACCCCGTGCAGGATCTGCCCCTCGCGGGTGCCGTCACGAAACCGGGTGTCGCCCGGCGCCGGGCGGAGCGGCTGCTGGTGGTCCGGGTAGTGCCACGCCCAGTGCAGGGTGATCCGGCCATCCGTCTGGTGCGTGATGGTCAGGGCCAGCAGGGGCTGCGGGGTCTCCGGCAGGGCGAACGAGTCGTCCCGGCTGGTCACGGCGACAAGGTGGCGGAGGAACGGGTAGAACTCGGCCACGAACGCGGCTTCGTCGGCACCGGGGACCGAGATCGTGTCGGAGGCGGCCAGGGCCCGCAGGTCCCGGCTGATCTCGCCCGACAGCGGGGCGAGGGTGATCTGAGGGGCGTCGCCGGCGTGGTCGGCCCAGGTGTAGACGCCGTGGGCGGGGGTGCCGATGAACCCGAAGGTGCCGGGCGCCTGCGGCTCGTCGCCGAGCAGGAGGGTGGGGTGCAGGGTGAGGCCGTCGGACACGCGACGGATGTCCAGCTCCAGGCCCGCAGGCACGGGCGAGACGAGCACGGGGTCCTGCTGCTCCGTGGCGGAGACCAGGGGGAGGCCGGCGTTCGCCGCGTCGGCGAGCAGGTCCCAGAGCGCCCGGTCGGGGAACGCGTCGATCGGGATCCACTGCGCCGCGGTCGCGTAGTACGGCCGCGCCGCGAACTGCAGGGCGTACATCGCGGAGAGCACCCGCAGCTGGCCGCGGTCGAGCGAACCGTCGGTGCTCAGATTCTCCCAGCTGACGCTGCCCCGGATCCACTTGCCCTTCTTGCCCATGACCACGGGCCGGGCCGCGAGCCGCCGGAGACCCGATTGGCCGGTGAACCGGCCGGACTCCGGAGCCAGGAGCTGGAACTGGAGCGCGAGCCGGGTCGTGGTGGCCGCGGTCGGTGAATTGGGACGCGCCAGCGGGGCCAAAGCGCTGCGCCACGCCGCCCGCACGGGATACCCGCCCGGGACAGCGCCGGGCTCGCGGCCCGCACGGGTGTCGGCGGTGCCCGGCACCCGCCTGAGGCCCCGCCCCACGGCCCCGCCCTGGCTCTCGATCAGCAGCGCGGCGACATGTTTGCAGTTGCGTTTCATCGGGCAGGTGCAGACGCCGGATGCCCGCACCGCGGCCCCGGAGGAATCCAGGGTGAACGAGACGGTCACCGAATAGGGCGTGGGGCGTGAACCCCGCACCATGCCGAAGAGCTGGGTGTTTGAACCGAACCAGGTCTCGGCCTCGACATGACCGTTGCGGGCGTAGCGTTCGCCGCGCGAAAATGCCTGGCTGCCGACGAGGAGCGCGATGTCGTGGGAGCTGAGCGTGTGGGCCATGGCGGTAATCAGTCTCCCATGCGCCCGGCCGGGGCCGGCCCGGCCGGGCGCATCGGGGGGCTACTCCACGTACCCGTGTTCCTTCGCGGACCCCTTCGTCAGTGTCTTCCCCTCGAAGAATGCGGGGTTGACCCGGCGCTGGATCAGCATCAGCACGATGCCGCCGATGAACAGCACCATCGCGAGGATGAAGACGAGCCCGACCCCGCCGATGTTCGATCCGCTGCCGTACTCGGGGCTCATGCTGTCGTAGAGCGTGGTCGCGAAGATGACCAGCAGGATGATCCCGCCGGCCAGCGGCGCCAGGAACTTGAGCAGGATGGCGCGGGGGCCGTGCAGCGCGTCGCGGAAGTACCAGACGGAGGCGAACGCGGTGACCCCGTAGTAGAAGCAGATCATCATGCCGAGGGTGAGGATCGTGTCGGTGAGCACATCGGTGCTGAGCACGCGCATGATCGCGTAGAAGCCCCAGGCCACGGCGCCCGCCATCACGGTGGCGAAAGCCGGGGACTTGTAGCGCGGGCTGATCGAGGCGAACCGCGTGGGGAACGCCTTGTAGTGGCCCATGGAGAGCATGGTGCGCGCCGGCCCGACGAAGGTCGACTGCAGCGAGGCAGCCGAACTGGAGAGCACGGCCAGCGACATCAGGATGGCGAAGGGACCCATCACCGGTCCGGCGAGGGCGGCGAACACGTTGCCCTGGATCTCTGCGTTGCCGAGTCCGAATTCGCCGGCGCCGATGCCGGAGAACATCAGGGTGGCGACGCCCACGAGGATGTAGAGGGCGAAGATGACGCCCACGGTCAGCGTCGCAGCACGCCCGGGGGTGGTCTTCGGGTTCTTGGTCTCCTCGTTCATCGTCAGGGTGACGTCCCAGCCCCAGAAGATGAAGATGGAGAGCGAGACCCCGGCCGCGAAGGCCGAGAACGAGGGGACGAGGAACGGGTTGAACCAGTCGGCGCTGAACGCGAGGGCGTCGAAGGCGGTGCCGTCGGCGACCTGCAGCAGGGCGGCGATGCTGAACCAGACCAGCACGATCAGCTGGAAGGCGACGAGGACGTATTGCACGGCCTTCGTGGTCTCCATGCCGCGGTACGAGACG
>DATISQ010000043.1:0-20318 GCA_035581905.1 Cryobacterium sp. | reverse complement strand
GTCGGGCCGCCGCGATCTGCTGCTGGCCGGCCAGAACGGCCGCATCGGGCAGGGCCTCGTAGTCGGCGCTGGACGAGCCCAGGAGGGCGACGGCATCCTTTGCCTGCCTGAGGTCGTCCGCGAGGTTCGTCATGTTCTGAGGATACCTTAAGTAGCACAAATAGTCGAGAGTTCTTCACATATTTCTGCCAGTTGGGGCAGTTAGTTTCGAAGTTCTGTACTCAGGTCCGGAGGGCGTCTCGCCGGGTCTCGACAAGCTCGACCACCGGGTTGGCCGGGGCGGGGCGGGGCGGGAGGGAGGGCACCGTAGGGGCGGCGGGGGCCAGCCTCGGCTGCGTGACGCTCCAGTACGACGCGTGTCAGGCCGTTACGGGCGGGGACGGTGGCCTCCCCCGTTCTCGGTACGTTTTCTCCCCCGCAAGCCCGGCATCGACGGCGGCAAGACCGCGACCCTCGGATGTGATCGGGCTGCCCTGCGTGCACGTCAAGGACCGCGCCTGTGTCGACGAGTGCCCTGTGGGCTGAATCCTCGAGAGCGAGCGGCCGCTCAACATGCACCCGGACGAATGCGTCGGCTGCGGTGGCGCGGCGCTGCCGGACCGGCAGTCGGGCCGGAACTCGCAAGCCCCCCGACAGCCGCGCGGGCGAGGTCTAGGGTGTCGGCATGGCAGTCAGAACCGGGGCCGACAGTGTGCGCACCAGGATCACCCGGTGCGTCGCTGCCTGCGACGCCCTCGTGACGGTGAGCGAGGACTGCGCGGACGCCTGCCTCCGGATCGAGGGCAACGGCGACATCACCCGCTGCTTCCTCGCCGACCTGGACTGCATCGAGGTGTGCTCGTCGATGAGCCGCCTGCTGTCGTGGCACGCCGGCACGAACGGCCCGACGACCATCGCCCTGCTGGAAACCTGTCAGGAGTCCGCCCGGGCATCCATGGCGGCCTGCGAGCGCATGGCGGCCCTCCACCCGAAATGGCAGACCTGCAGCATGGCCTGCCGCCGGGTCGACGATGCCTGCGCGCGGCTCCTCGCCGTTCTGCGCTAGTCGGCGCGGTACCCGGCGGTGATTCGTCAGGATGCTTGCTCGTCGTCCTTCGCGATGCGCTGGCCGACCACGGCTGAGACCCCGTCGAGGCGCATCGAGACGCCGTAGAGGGCATCCGCGATCTCCATCGTGCGTTTCTGGTGGGTGATCACGATGAGCTGGCTGGTGGCCCGCAGGTCCTCGAAGATGGTCAGCAATCGGCCGAGGTTGGCGTCATCGAGGGCTGCTTCGACCTCGTCCATGATGTAGAACGGGCTCGGGCGGGCCTTGAAGATGGCGATCAGCAGGGCCACGGCCGCGAGCGAGCGCTCCCCGCCCGACAGCAGCGAGAGCCGCTCGATCTTCTTGCCCGCGGGCTTGACGGACACCTCGATCCCGGTCGTGAGCAGGTTGTCGGGGTCGGTGAGACGGATGCTGCCGCTCCCTCCCGGGAACAGCACCGGGAACACCTCGGCGAATGCCGCCTGGGTGTCATCGAAGGCGCTGCCGAAGATCGCTCCCATCTTCTCGTCGATCTCCTCGATGATCGTGAGCAGGTCGCGGCGCGTGTTGGTGAGGTCGGTGAGCTGCTCGGTGAGGAAGCGGTGCCGCTGCTCGAGCGCCGCGAACTCCTCGAGGGCCAGCGGGTTCACCCGGCCGAGCTGCGCGTAACGGCGTTCGGCGACGGCCAGGCGGCGCTGCTGCTCGTCCCGGTCGAAACGGACCCGTTCGGTGTTCTTGTCAGCGCTCGCGTCTGCGCTCGCGTCTGCGCTCGCGTCTGCGCTGTGCGCGCCCGGGATCGGCTGGTCGGGCCCGTACTCGGCCAGGAGCACTTCCTCGGTCAGGCCGAGATCGCTGACGGCGCGTTCGAGCAACCCGGACAGGTTCAGCTTCTTCTCGTAGATGGCCAGTTCCAGGCCGTGCACGGTCTCGGTGACGGCCTGCAGCCGGGCGCGCAGAGCACTGTCTTCTCGGCGCAGTGCCGCGAGCTCCTCGTTCTGGCTGCTGCGCTCCGCCTCGGCGGCGGCCAGGCGCATCCGGGCCTCGCTGACGGACGCGTCGACGGAGGCGAGCACCAGCGGGAGCGCCTCGGCCACCCGGCTGGCGGCATCCACCTGGCGGCGACGGATGACCGCACGCCGGGCGACCTCCTCGGCCGCCGCGTGCTCGGCCTGCTGCTGAGTCGCGAGGGCGTCGGCCCGGGCCTGCCCGGCACGCACGCGTTCGCGGGCGGTTTCGGCCTGCAGCCGGGCCTCGACCTCGCTTTCGCGCGCGGCCTCGAGGGCGGCCAGCAGCGCGTCCCGAGCGCCGGTGTCGAGCACCGGGCGCGGCCGGGCCCGCTGCTCGTCGCGCGCGGCGCGGGCCGCCTCGCTCGCGGTCTCCGCCCCGGCGACGGCCTCGCCCGCGAGAAGCAGGGCGGCGGAGAGCCGGTTCAGTTCGGCGGTGGCCGCCTCGAGCTGCACGGTGGCCCGGTTGGTCTTTGCGGCCTGAACGGTCGTGCGGGACTCGAGCTCCCGCACCCGGGCGGCCGCCGCCTGCGCCTGGGTCTTGCGGGCAGCGAGCAGCGTGCGGGCCTCGGCGAGGTCGGCGACGACCTGCTCGAGCCGGGTGCGCACGGCGGCGAGCGAGTCGGCCGCCGCGTCGCGGTCGGCGACGAGTTCCAGGCGGCTGCGCCGGGCCCCGGCACCGCCGCGCAGCACCGAGTCGCCGAGCACGTCTCCGGCCCGGGTGATGATGGTGAGCGGGACTGCCGAGGACGGGGCCAGGTCGTCGACGGCGGCGCGGGCGGCGTCGAGATCGTCGGCGATCACCGCGCCGCGGAGCAGACCGAGCACCCCGGCGGGCGCGACGATCACCGACTCGGCCCACAGCAGCCCCGGCCAGGCGGAGAGGTCGGGCAGGGCGTCGGGCGCGGGGGCATCCGTCGCGCCGACGGCGGACCTGCCGGGTGCCGATGTGCCGGGTGCGGATATGCCATCGCCGGACGCGCCGCCGGCCGGGCCGGCCACGATGAGTTCCACCCGGCCGAGGTCGTCGGTGCGGGCGCGCACGAGGGCGGCGACGGCCGCGTCCCGGGTGTCGGCGAGCACGGCGTCGGCGAGCGAGCCGAGGGCGGCGGCGATGGCGGTCTCGTAACCGGGCCGCACGCGCACGTGCTCGGCCACGAGACCCCGGATGCCCGCGGGCGCCGCCGCGAGCAGGGCCGCCGAGCCGTCCTTCTGATCCAGGGCGAGGGACAGCGCCCCCGCGCGGGCGGCGAGGGCGTCCCGTTCGCGTTCGCCGAGGTGCAGCTCGTCGCGCAGGCGTTCGACCTCGGCCTCCGCCTGCGTGACGGCCGCCCGGGCCTCGGCGGCGGACTCGGCGGGATGGCTTTCGCCGGCGTCGACGGCGGCCGCGTCGAGGGCCGCCGCGTCGGCGGTGAGCCCGGCGAGGCTGTCCTCGGCCGTGGCCACCCGGCCCCGCGCGGCATCGAGGGCGTTCTGCTGCCGCAGCACCTCGCCGCGCACGGCGGCCAGCCGGCCCGCGGCGGTCTCGGCCTGCCCGGTCAGCTGGGAGAGGTGCAGGTCGTGCCGGGAGACCAGCACGGCCTGGGCCGCGATCTGTTCGTCGAGGGCGTCGAGACGGTCGCGGGCCTCCGCGGTGGCTTCGCGGGCGGCAGCCCAGGCGGAGTCGGCCACGTCGATGCGGCCCCGCAGCGTGTCGATCTCGGCCGCGGCATCCGTCAGCATGGCCGTGGTCACGCCGGGGCCGGCATCGACGGACTCGGCCTGCGAGCCGAGCAGCGCCAGCCGCTGGTTGGCGAGGGTGTAGAGGCCGCGGAGGCGTTCCTGCACGGATTCCAGGCCGAAGCTCGTGCGCCGGGCCAGGTCGACGGCGTCGCCGATCTGCTCCTGCTCGAGCCGGCGCAGCCGCCGTTGCCGGGTCTCGAGCTGCTCGGTCAGCACGAGGCGTTCGGCGTGCCGTTCGCTCTCGGTGCGGCCGTGCGCGTCGAGGGCGGTGCGCAGGGTGACGACGTCGTCGGCAAGCAGCCGGGCCCGGGCGTCGCGGGCGTCGGCGGCGATGGTCTGCGCCTCCCGGGCGATGTCGGCCTGGCGCCCGAGCGGTTTGAGCTGCCGGCGGATCTCCCCGGCCAGGTCGCTGAGCCGGGTGAGATTGGCCTGCATGCCGTCGAGCTTGCGGAGGGTCTTCTCCTTGCGCCGGCGGTGCTTGAGGATGCCGGCGGCCTCCTCGATGAACCCGCGCCGCTCCTCGGGGCTGGCGCGCAGCACGGCGTCGAGCTGCCCCTGACCGACGATCACGTGCATCTCCCGGCCGAGGCCGGAGTCGCTCAGCAGCTCCTGCACGTCGAGCAGCCGGCAGGTGCGCCCGTTGATCGCATACTCACTCGCGCCGTTGCGAAAGAGGGTGCGGGAGATGGTGACCTCGGTGTAGTCGATCGGCAGCGCGCCATCCGTGTTGTCGATGGTCAGTGTCACGGCCGCCCGGCCGAGCGGGCCCTTGGTGGACGTGCCGGCGAAAATGACGTCTTCCATCTTGCCGCCGCGGAGGGTCTTCGCGCCCTGTTCGCCCATCACCCAGGCGAGCGCGTCGACGACGTTGGACTTGCCCGAGCCGTTGGGGCCGACCACGCAGGTGACGCCGGGTTCGAAGGCGAACGTGGTGGGGTGGGCGAAGGACTTGAAGCCTTTCAGCGTGAGGCTTTTCAGGTACACGGTATCGCCCCTCTCGTCGCTCGTCGTCCATCCCGGGCCGCGGTGCCCGGCGCGCCGCCTCCGCCAACGGTACCCGACAGCACCGACACCGCCCGGTAGGCGCGGTCCCTGACGAATTCGACGGGGGCGGGGACCAGGCTCAACTGGGGGCGGTACGGGGCCGCGGCGGGGCCCGGGCGGCGCTACGCTGGCCGATCATGGGGACCTTCAGCTTCGACATCGACGAACTCGCCATTCCCGCCGCCCCGGGGGCAGCCGGCTGGCCCGACTTCGAGGCTGCGCGCCAGGTGCGCAACGCGGTCGAGGCCGAGGCGTACGGCACCACCGACCTGGCGCTGACCGCCGAGGAGGTCCTGCCCGGCTGGCTCAACCAGCACTGGGAGCGCAGGCGCCTGTTCGTGGCCCGCTCCGCCGGCCGCGTCGTCGGGCGCGGCCAGTTCGAGACCCTCCCGGAGGATTCCGCCGACCACGCCTGGCTGGCCGTGCAGGTGGTCCCTGCGTACCGTCGCCGTGGCATCGGCTCCGCCCTCTTCGAGCGGCTCGAGGCGCTCGCGCAGGCCGAGGGCCGTGGCGTTCAGATCGTCTACACCCCGTCACCGGATGCGCCGGGTGGGCGCCTGCCCTCCCCCACCGGATTCGGCTCGGTTCCGCTGGGCAACCCCGAGGTGCGGTTCCTGCAGGGCCGCGGCTACCGGCTCGAACAGGTCGTGCGCGCCAGCCGGCTGGCTCTGCCCGTCGATCCGGCAGAGCTTCTCCGGCTGCGGGAGAAGGCCGCCACCCACGCCGGCCCCGACTATTCCGTGCTGCAGTGGGTCGACCGCACCCCGCCGCACTGGCTGCCCGACCGGGCGCTGCTCTACACCCGCATGAGCACGGATGCCCCGAGCGCCGGCCTCGCCGAGCCGGAGCAGCACTGGACGCCCGAGCGCATCGCCCAGGAGGAGGAGAAGACCGCGGCCGGCACGCGCACCACCCTGACCTCGGCGGTGCTGCATGGCCCGAGCGGCCACCTCGTGGGCTTCACCGAACTCGAGGTGCCGGCGGAGTCCCGCCGCGCGGTCAGCCAGGAGGACACCCTCGTATTGAAGGAGCATCGCGGCCGCCGGTTGGGCATGCTGCTGAAGGCGGCGAACCTGGAGCTGCTCGCGGTGGAGCGCCCCGGGCATCCGTCGGTGACGACCTTCAACGCCGAGGAGAACCGTCACATGCTCGCCGTCAACGAGGCCCTCGGTTTCGCGCCGATGGGCTACGAGGGAGCCTGGCGCCGCGACGCCGGCTGACACTGTCCGCCCTGACGAATTCGACGCGGCCTGGAACACCAGCGGGAGTGCCCGCCCCGGCAGCACCAGCGACCGCGGTGCCCGCCGCGTCAGCGGAGCCGCTGGCAGCGCGGGCAGAGGTGCGAGCTGCGGTTCATGAATTGCCGGCGCACGAGCGGCGTGGCGCACCGCGGGCAGGGCGATCCCTGACGGCCGTAGACGGACAGGCTGTGCGAGAAATACCCGGACTGCCCGTTGACGTTCACGTATTGCGCATCGAAGCTGGTACCGCCCTCCGCCAGGGCGCGGTTCAGGATGCTGCGAACCGCGGCCAGCAGCGCCCGCGCCTTCGCGGGCGACAGGGAGTCCGCCGGCTGCTCGTAGTGCAGGCGAGCGGCGAAGAGGGCCTCATCGGCGTAGATGTTGCCGATTCCGCTGATCAGCGTCTGATCGAGCAGCGCCCGCTTGATTCCGGTCTTCTTGCGGGCCAGGGCAGTCAGGAACAGCGGCGCCGAGAATCCCCGGTCGAGCGGGTCCCGGGCGATGTGCGCCACCTGCGACGGGATCATCGCCGACCAGGTTCCGCTTGCCCGGCCGGAGAACCCGGCGGGCAGGCCGTCCCGGGTCGGCTGCATCGTATCGACGGCCATGCTGCCGAAGATGCGCTGGTCGACGAAGTTGAGCCAGAGTTCACCGTGGTCCGGGTGATCGAGGGCCAGACGGATGCGCAACTGGCGGTCGGCGTCCGTGCCCGGGCTGCGCAGCAGCACCTGGCCGCTCATGCCGAGGTGCACGACCAGCGCCCGCCCGGTCTCCAGCGGCAGCCAGAGAAACTTGCCGCGACGCACGGCGGCGAGGACGCGGCGGCCCTGCAGCAGGTCGGCGAATTGCCCCAGGGAACGGTCGTGACGGCGCAGCGAGCGATCCTCGAAGACCTCGACGCCGGCGACCACCGCCCCGGTGACGGCCGGCTCAACGCCGGCGCGGACAACCTCAACCTCAGGCAGTTCGGGCATGCGCGCCTTTCGGCCGGCCAGGAAGGGCGTCAGGGAGAGTCGGGGCTGGCGTCAGGGAGAGCCACAGCCTGGCGTCAGGGAGAGCTGATCCGCGTCCAGGCTTCAAGCGCGGCGGCCATCTCGGCGTGCTTCTTGCTCGTGCCCTCGCCGATCGCGGTGACGAGGCCCACCGTGACGGTGGCGATGAAGACCTTCGAGTGGTCGGGGCCGCTCTCGGCGATGGAGTACACGGGCACCCCGGAGCCCAGTCGCGCCGCCGCTTCCTGCAGGCTCGTCTTGGGGTCCATGGACACGCCGAAGTGCCCCGGATCGAGCAGGAGCGGTTCGATCAGGCGCAGCACGAGCGCGGTCGCCGTCTCTGCGCCGGAGTCGAGGTAGACCGCGCCGATGAGCGCCTCGACGGTGTCCGCGAGGATCGACGACTTGTCGCGGCCGCCGGTGAGGGTCTCACCGCGACCGAGGCGCACGTACTCGCCCAATCCGATGCCGCGCGCGATGCCCGCGAGGGCAACGCTCGACACCAGGCTCGCCCGACGCTTGGCAAGGTCACCCTCGTCAAGCTGGGGGTACTCCCGGTACAGCATGACCGTCACGGCCTGCCCCAGGATCGAGTCGCCCAGAAATTCGAGGCGCTCGTTCGTGGGCATGCCGCCATGCTCGTACGCGTACGAGCGATGGGTGAGGGCCAGTTCCAGCAGGGCCGGATCGATCTGCACGCCGAGAGTCGCCAACAACGGCGAGACCTCGGGCGGGACGCTCACGAGTGCCGGCCGAGCGGATGCCCACCGAGCGGATGCCCACTGAGCGGACGTCCGCCGAAAACACTGATGCCACGACTCGACGGACCGGGACCCTGAATCGGGACACTCGGCATCCGTCGGCGCGGCATCAGACGTTCCAGCACGACGTGATTAAACGTCGGCGACCTTGCGGCCCTTGTATTCCATGAACAGCGCCGTGCCGGCGGCGTCGGTGACGACCTTGGCGCGGTGCGGCAGGCTGTAGACGACTTTGCCGTTTTCCATGGTCTTGACCAGGGTGGGGGCCTCGGCCTTCCAGCAGGAACGACGTGAGCGGGTGTTGGAGCGTGATTGCTTGCGCTTCGGGACTGCCATGACTACTTCTCTTCTCTATCCGTTTCAGCCTGGATGTCTTCATCCGTGCCGCTGCTTTCGGAAGCTTGGAATTTCAGGAGCGCGGCCCACCGGGGATCGCGCATTTCTTCGGGTAGAAACTCAGGGGCCTCGGCAAGCCGTTCGCCGGTCTCGGGGTCGAGACCTGGGCAATCCGGCCGGCAAACCGGCTGGAACGGCAGTGATAACACCACCGCGTCCCTGATCAGAGGTTCAAGATCCACGTGGTCATCTTGAACATCACTTTCATAAGCTTCGTCTAGAGAGTACGCGAAAAGCTCGTGAAACTCGACTTGGACCGGCAATTCGACGTCGATCAGGCACCGGCCGCACTCTCCGGCGGCGATTCCGGACACCTGGGCCGACACGAGAATGCCCTCGTGCAGGGTTTCCAGGCGCAGATTCGCAATCAGGGTGGAGCCGGCCTTCACGGCGACCAGGCTCTCGCCGAGGTCTTCCGGAACGACGATTTCGAGGTGCCGTTCGTGCATCGTGCCCGGGCGGTTGATCAGGTCGCGCACATCGACCTTGTACGGGGTCTTCTACAACTTACTCACGGGCGTAGATTCTACGCGTTCGCGGCTGGGTGTCCCGTTCGTCGCTCGCCGGGCCGCCACAGCGACGCCGGCAGCAACGTCGCCCGCACCCGCTGGCGCCACTCCGACCCCGAACGGATGCCGCGGAGCGCCAGGTCGAGGTCGGCGACCAGTTCCGCGGCCGGCGCCTCCTGCGCGTCGCCGCCCGGCCGCCCGTAACGGCTCTGTTCCGCCCCGACGAGGAGCCGGTCGAGGGCCTCGGTCGCGCCTTCCGCACCGGTGCCCTGCGGGTCGGGCGCCGAACCGATCAGCACCCGCAGCCGCGCGGCGAGCTCGCGCGGCGTCTCGGTATCCCGCACGAGGACGCCGTGATCCACGGCCGTGTCGCCGACCTCCCGCCACGCCTCCGCGGCTCCGTCCTGCCCCGACAGGATGCCCCGGCGCCGCAGCATCCGGCGGGTCAGCCGCCCGGCAGCCGGCAGCAGGAGAAGCACGAGCGTCCCCAGCAGGAGCACGACGAGACGGAGGATGCTGCCGAGTTCTTCCGCGAGCGAGGAGGCGTCGGCCTGGGCATCGGCATCGGTCGGGCCGCCGAGTTCCTCGGGGCGAGGCGCGTTCTGCGGGGTGTTCGCCCCGGAATCGCCGAGCGGCACAGCGCCGGCGTCGTCCCGCGTGTACGCCGGCACGGCACCGCGTCCGGGCGTGGGCTCGAAGGGCACCCAGCCGACGCCTTCGAAGTAGACCTCTGTCCACGCGTGCAGGTCGTGGGTGTCGACGCTGTACCGGCCGATCCCGGCGACGGAACTCGACGCGGACAGCGAACCGGGTTGGTAGCCGATCGCGATCCGGGACGGGATGCCGATCGAGCGGACCATCGCAGCCATCGCCGAGGAGAAGTGCACGCAGTACCCGGTCTTGACCTCGAGGAAGGTGCCGACGACGTCGATGCCGCCACCGTCGAAGCCGTCCTCGACGGGTGCCTCGGTGTCGTAGGCGAAGTCGCTTCCGCGCAGATAGTCCTGCAGGGCGCGTGCGGCGTCGTACGCGGTCGCGGTGCCGGCGGTGACCTCGCGGGCGGTGTCGCCGATCACGGCCGGAGTGTCGGCCGGCAGCCTCAGGCTGCGCCGGATGTCCGCCGGATAGCTGCCCTCGGCCTGCCGCAACTGCTCCGCCGTCGGCTCCAGGGTGAGAGCGGTGACCGTGTACTCCTGGCCGAGGGTCGTGTCGCCGGGGCTCGCGATGGATCCGTTGCCCTCGTCCCAGTACCAGGCGCCCAGCAGGCCGGTCACCGATCGGGCCGGCGCGGGGACCGGCAGCCACCGGGTCGCCAGATTGTCGATGCCGACGGTCGTGGTCGTCTCGCTGGTCTTGATATCGGGTGAGAGTCCCGGCGGCAGGTCGATGTCGTCGACGGTGTTCCCCCGGGTGCCGGGCGCGATGCCGGCGGTCCAGTTGCGGCCGGAGAATTCCTCGAGGGTCAGCAGCCGCAGGTACGGCGGCCGGGGCGCCGTGGTGCGGTAGTGCAGCACCGGTGTGGCGTCCGGGCGGCGCAGGTCCTGGCCGAGGTTGATCATGGGACTGACCCCGTTGACGAACAGCAGGCTGCTGCCCGGGCGCGCACCGGTGAGGCTGCCTCCGGACAGCACCGGCGTGGCGACGCTGACCACGATCGCGGCCACGATGGCGACGCTGCCCACGGCGACCGCTCCCCCGAAGGCGGCGGGCACGCGGGGCCGCCCGGAAGCGACCGCGGCCGGTCGCGCCGGGACCGGCGGGCCGTGGAGGCGGCCGGCCTGGCGCATCCGGATCTCGACCCGGAGCAGCAGAAGGTAGGCGCCGGCCGTGACCACGAGGGCCGGCAGGTTCGACTCGCCGCCGAGAACGAGGCCCGGCACGAGCAGCGGCACCAGCACGGGCAGTCCGGCGAGCGCGGGCACCCGCAGGACCACCGCGAGCGTGTCGATCAGGATCGCGATCACGCCGGCGCCCGCCGCGAGCAGGAACAGGATGCCGGCGGTCGCCTCGGCCGGAGTCGACTGCTGCTCGATGGAGACCACCCCGGAGAGCACCAGGTCGCGGAACCGGTCGACGGTCTCCCCGGTGGGGATCAGCCAGAGCCAGCCGCTTCCGCCGCCGAAGAACAGCGTCAGGACCGCCACGAGCATCCCGGACCCGGCGACGGGCCCGAGGGAGACGGGCAGCCCGGCACGGCGGAGCCCCGCGGAACCGAGCAGAACGCCGGCGGCCGCGAACGTCATCACCCACCACCAGCCCGTGGCCTGGAGCAGCGGGCCGAGGCCGGCGTTGGCCACGACCACCAGCAGCAGCAGCGCGAAAGCGAGGGGCCATTCCGCCCGCTCGAGCCGGGCGGAGCGGGTTCCGACCTCAGACGGGGTCATGCACACGACTCCTCTCGCCGATGAAGTCCGCCCAGGCGCGGGGGATGTCCCGGGCCTGGTGTACGGGGATGCAGCGCCAGCCGGCCTCGCGCAGCCGGCGGACGGCATCCGGGTCGACCGTGTCCAGCACGAACGCCACCGCCGGCCGGCTCTGGGCCACGAGGTCGGTGAGCTCGACCAGATCCCGGTCGTCGACGGCGACGAGCACCGAGAAGGTCGGCAGCAGCCCGCCGGGCGCCCGGAGCGTGCGGCGTTGCCCGGACGGCCCGGACTCGGGCGCACCCGGTGCGACCGGTGCCGCGGGCTCGATCGTCACGCCGGCGCCGCCGGCGGTGGTCGCCGGGCCCAACCCGTCCTCTTCGGTCTCCCCCGGCTCGGCCGGGTCCACCGGCACGACCCCGGCCAACCCCTCGAGCAGCAGGGCTGCTCCGCCCGGCGGCAGGAAAACGGCCGGCGGGTCGCCGCGCAGGCCGCCGCGGCCGCCGGGCGACGCCGGCCCGGCGTCGGCCGGGCCGAGCCGGGTGGTGCCGAGCCGGCTGGGGCCCAGCACGACGAGGTCGAGCCGGTAGCCGGCCGCGAGCAGATGCACGCCCACGGATGCCACGAGCTCGACGGCCACCTCGAAGGCCTGCTCGAGGCGCGGCTGCCCCGCAGCGGCACCTCCGTCAGCGTCGGCAGCACTGTCGGCAGCGGCACCTCCGTCAGCGTCGGCAGCACTGTCGGTAGCGGCCCCCGGGGCGGCACCGGCGCCGGTCGGGTTGTCACGGCGGCCACGCAGCGCGGTGTCGAGCACGATCCGGGCGCCCGGGTTGCTCTGCTCTTCCTCCTGCCGCACCATGATCTCGCCCAGGCGTGCCGTGGCGGGCCAGTTCACGCGGCGCAGCGGGTCGCCCGGCCGGTACTCGCGAGCGATCAGGGGGTCCGCGGCGTGGTGCAGGCGCCGGAGTCGCTCCGGCACGTCGCCGTCGTTCAGGGTGCCGGTGAGACCGCGCCCGGCCAGGACGGTCACCCGGGGCGTCACCACCAGGTCGTGCGGCTCCCCGACGGCCCACTCGCCCGAGGCGAGGCCGAAGGGATCGGAACGCCCGATCAGCACCGGGCCGGTTGTGTACAGGCCGCGCCGGGGCGGGCGGAGCCGGTACTCCAACTTCACGGTGTCGGCCCCGGTGTCCGGGCCGCCCTCGTAACGGTCGAGGGCGGGGAGCGGGGTTCCGGTCGACGGGGTCAGCCCGAGGTCGACGGTGTCCCGCCAGCACACGGTCTCCCGCACGCGCAGGCCCGTCACGGGCCAGGACGACAGGTTCCGCAAACCGAGCCCCACGACGACCTCGTTCCCGGCCGGCACGACCGGCGGGCGCAGCATCCGGGTGACGCGCAGGCGCACCGGACGGATCGAGACGTATCCGACCGCGGCGACGGGGATCGACAGCAGCAGACCGGCGATGAACAACAGGTCGCGCTGGTTGGTCAGCAGCGCGAGGAGCAGCAGGCCGGCGCCCGCAGCGAGGAACATCCCGCCGCGGAGGGTGAGCCGGGGGAACCGGGCGCGCCGCTGCTTCCCAGACATGGTGTCAGGGATGCCCGGACGCGCCGACGGGAACGGGGGTGGCAGCCACGATCCGGCGAACGATGTCGTCGACGACGGGGCCGCTGTTCTGATGCTGGCCGAGCACCTGGCTGCTCGCCACGAGGCGGTGACCGAGCACGGCGACGGCCAGCGAGTCGATGTCGTCGGGCAGCACGTAGTCCCGGCCGTGCAGCGCCGCCTGGGCCTTGGCCGCCCGGATCAGCTGCAGCGTGGCGCGGGGGCTGGCACCGAGGCGCAGGTCGCGGTCTTCTCGGGTGGCCCGCACCAGGCTGACCGTGTACTCCTTGACCGCCGCGGAGGCGAACACCCTCTGCACGGCCGTCATCATGCCGCGCAGTTGCTCGATGGAGACGACCGCCTCGATGCCGGCCAGCGGGCTCGACGTGTCGCGGGCATCCAGCATCATCAGCTCGGATTCGGTGTCGGGGTACCCCATCGAGATGCGGGCCATGAACCGGTCCCGCTGCGCCTCGGGCAGCGCGTAGGTCCCCTCCATCTCGATCGGGTTCTGGGTGGCCACAACCGCGAACGGCAGCGGCAGCAGGTAGGTGGAACCGTCGACGGTGACCTGACGTTCCTCCATGCATTCCAGCAGTGCGGACTGGGTCTTCGGGCTCGCCCGGTTGATCTCGTCGCCGATCACGATGTTCGCGAAGATGGCGCCCGGCTTGAACTCGAACCGGCGGTCCACCTGGTTGTACACCGACACGCCGGTCACGTCGGAGGGCAGCAGGTCCGGGGTGAACTGGATGCGGCTGACCGTGCAGTGCACGGACTTGGCCAGCGCCTTGGCCAGCATGGTCTTGCCCACACCGGGAACGTCCTCGATCAGGAGGTGCCCCTGGGCCAGCAGCACGGTGAGGGCCGTGGTGACGGCAGCGTGTTTGCCATCGATGACGGTTTCCACGTTGCGGATGATCGTACGCGCCGCCGCCTCGACGTCCGGCAGGTCCATCAGCGTCTCATCGCCCGCGTCGACGACAGGACCGCCCGCAGCTCCGGCACGCGCCGGAACGGGCACTGAGCGCACGGGCGACGCATTCACACGGGTGCCTTCTGCAGGAACGCGGCCACGGCCGGCGGGACGTACGGGGTGATGTCGCCGCCGAGCGCGGCGACCTGACGCACCAGGGAACTGGACACGTGCGCGTTGGCCGGGTCCGGCAGCAGGAAGATCGTTTCCACTGCGGCGAGGTTGCGGTTAACGATCGCCATCGGGGTCTCGTAGGCCACGTCCACCTGCGAGCGGATGCCCTTGATCAGCACGCTGGCGCCGACCTCCAGGCAGTAGTCCACGAGCAGTCCCACGCTCCAGGACGCCACCACGATGTTGCCCGGCAGCCCGGCGTCCAGGATGGACCTCTGCAGCAGGGAGACCCGCTGGCTGATCGGCAGCAGAGCCGTCTTGGCCGGGTTGTGCACGACGAGGACGTGCAGTTCGTCGAAGAGACCGGCCGCCCTTTCAATCACGTCGAGGTGACCCCGCGTGACGGGGTCGAATGAACCAGGGACGACGGCGATCCTGCGCATAGCGATCACCCTAGCCCCACACCGTGAACGTCGCCTGAACATGCCTTGATCTGGGCCGGTCAGGACTTGGTGAGCGAGGCCCGCTCCGCGTCGTCGAGGCGGCGCCGCACCGCATCGCGCAGCGCCGGCACCGTGTCGAGGCGCGGGTCGCGCTCGCAGAGACGCTGCGCGTGCCCCCTGGCCTCTCCGATCAGGTCGCCGTCGGTGGCCACCCGCAGCAGGCGCAGCGAGGAGCGCCCTCCGGACTGGTTGCTGCCGAGCACATCGCCTTCCCGGCGCAGTTCCAGGTCGACCTGGGCCAGTTCGAACCCGTCGAGGGTGGCCGCGACGGCCTCGACCCGCTCGCGCGCGATGGTCTCCGCCTCCGCGGACGTGACCAGGAGGCACAGCCCCGGCACGCCGCCGCGGCCCACCCGGCCGCGCAACTGGTGCAGCTGCGAGACGCCGAACCGGTCGGCATCCAGCACCACCATGGCGGAGGCGTTGGGCACGTCGACGCCGACCTCGATGACGGTCGTCGCCACGAGCACGTCGATCTGACCTGCCGCGAACGCGCGCATGGCCTGGTCTTTCTCCTCGCTGGTCATGCGCCCGTGCAGCGGCTCGCTGCGGGCTGCGGCCAGCACCGGGTTGCGGCGCAGTTCGGCGAGCACCGCTTCGACGGATGCCGGCGCGGCCGCCTCGGGATCGCCCTCCGCGCCCTCCTCGAGCTGCTTCGGGGCGATTGCCGGGCACACCACGAAGCCCTGGCGGCCCAGGGCGAGCTCTTCCGCCAGCCGGGTCCACACCCGGGTGACCCAGCCGGGCTTCTCGAACAGGGGCACGACGAACGTTTCGATGCCTTGCCGCCCCTCCGGCAGCTCCGCGATCGTGCTCACATCGAGGTCGCCGAACACGGTCATGGCCACGGTGCGCGGGATCGGGGTGGCGGTGAGCACCAGCACATGCGGCGGCACGGCCCCCTTCAGCCGCAACGCCTCACGCTGGTCGACGCCGAACCGGTGCTGCTCGTCGACGACGACCAGACCGAGGTCGAAGAAGGTGACCTTGTCGCCGAGCAGCGCGTGCGTGCCGATCACGATCTTCGCCTGCCCGGACACCACCCGCAGCAGCGCTTTGCGGCGCTCGGCCACCGGCAGCTGGCCGGTGAGCAGGGTGGGCATCAGCGTGCTCGCCAGCTCGGGACCGAGCGACCGCACGATCGAGCGCAGGTGCTGGGCCGCCAGAACCTCGGTGGGGGCGAGGAAGGCCGATTGGCCGCCCGTGTCGGCGACGGCGAGCATGGCCCGCAGGGCCACGACGGTCTTGCCGGAGCCGACCTCACCCTGCACGAGCCGGTTCATCGGATGGGTCTCGGAGATGTCGGCGGAGATCTCCCCGGCCACGCCCTGCTGGTCCGCGGTGAGGGTGAAGGGCAGGGCGGAGTCGAACCGGTCGAGCAGTCCGCCGGGCGTCGGCACGCGCGGGGTGGACTGCTGCTGCCGGGCGGTGAGTCGCTGCTGCACCAGGGCGCTCTGCAGCACGAACGCCTCCGTGAAGCGCAGGGTGTCCCGGGCCCGGCGCCAGTCCGAATCGGTTTCCGGGCGGTGGATGAGCTCGAAGGCGCGGCCCTGCGGCAGCAGCCCGCGCTCGCCGCGCAACTCCGGCGGGATCGGGTCGGGCACCGGGCCCACACTGTCGAGCAGGATCTCGATGGTCTTCGCGACCTGCCAGCTGGCCACGGTGTTGGTCGCCGGGTAGATGGCGACGGGCTGCTCGATCCAGAGTTTGGCGGCCGCGGCATCCGTGGGCATCTCGGGTTCGTCGTCGGCGCCGGGGCCGAAGAGCTTGTAGGTGGGATGCGTGAGCTGCAGGTGGCCGCGGTAGTCGGTGACCTTGCCGGCGAACATGCCGCGCATGCCGGGCAGGAGCTGCCGGGCCCGCCAGGACTGGTTGAAGTAGGTGAGGGCCAGGATGCCGTGGCCGTCGGAGATCTTCACCTCGACGATCGATCCCTTGCGGGCCTTCATCGGGCGTTCCTCGACCGAGCGGATCTCCGCGACGATGGTCACGTTCTCGTCGAGCGGGAGCAGGCTGATCGACGACAGCTCGCCGCGGCGGGCGTAGCGGCGCGGGTAGTGGCTGAGCAGATCTCCGACGCTGAGCACACCGAAGGCCTTGCCCAGGGCGACGGCTGTTTTGCCGCCGACCACATTGGCCAGTTTGCTGTCGAGGGTCACCGCGGCCAGGGTGGTCTCCGCGGCCTCCGAATCGGTCATGCTTCGATCGTAAGCGGCACGTGCGACCTCCGGGGCCGGTTGGCGGCGGGGGTGCCGCGACGCGTTCGTCGGCGGACGATAAACTCGACGGGTTATGACGCGAATCGTTGCCGGGTTTGCCGGTTCCCTGCCCCTGGCGGTCCCCAAAACCGGCACCCGCCCCACCAGTGACCGCGTGCGGGAGGCGATCTTCTCCGCGCTCGACGCGCGCGACATCATCCGTGGCGCTCGCGTTCTCGACCTGTACGCCGGGTCGGGCGGCCTCGGCCTGGAGGCGGCCAGCCGGGGAGCGCGCATCGTGACCCTGGTCGAGAACAACTTCGGCGCCGCCCAGATGTGCCGCAAGAACACCGAGGCCGTGCTGCGCTCCGCCCCCACGCGCGACGCCCCGAAGATCAAGGTGAGCAGCCAGGCCGTGCAGTCGTTCCTCGCGGCCACCGGCGAGGGGTTCGACCTGGTCTTCATCGACCCGCCCTACGACCTTGCCGAGACCGAACTCGGCCACAACCTCGCCGCCCTGGCGCCGCTGCTCGACCCGGACGCCCTCGTCATCGTGGAGCGCAGCTCACGCTCCCCCGAACCGGTCTGGGGCGCGGGCCTGGCGTCCGACCGCCGCAAGGACTACGGCGACACGACCGTCTGGTACGCGTCACCCGTTCTTCCCGCCGTCTGAGTCCCGCCGCTCGCGGCTCCTCGCGGCTCCTCGCTGCTCCTCGCGGCTTACTCGCGGCTTACTCGCGGCGCATGCTATGGCTCGCGGCGCATGCTCTAACGTGCGCCCGCTTCCACAGGGTGCGCCGCGACGGATGGCGACGGATGGCGACGACCGGCAGGGAAAACCGGCTCACGGTTCAGTCGACGGCGCCGTCCCAGCCGCGGTACGGGTCCCAGCCGGCCTGGTCATGGGGGCGGCCGTCCACCAGGACGGAGCCTGCGGCATCCGTGGCCACGCCGAGGGCACGGAAACCGTCGGGCAGCGCCGCTCCCGGCGGGACCGTGGCCAGCAGGCCGTGGTCCTCGCCGCCGCCGAGGGAACGCTCGACGTTCGCGCCGAGCGCCGACCGGGCGAAGTCGATGCCCACACCGCTGGCCCGGGCGAGGCGTCCGGCGTCGATGGCGAGCCCGTCGGACACGTCGAGCATCGCGGTCGCGCCGGCGGCGGCGGCGGCCGGTCCGCGGTCGATGGGCGGCACGGGGGCGAGCTGCGCGGCGACCGCCTCGGGATGCTGCGCCCGCAGGATGTCCGCCAGCGCGGCATCCGGAACGCCGTCTTCGTCCACGGCGAGGCGAAAGAGCAGGTCCAGGCCCTGCGCGGCCTCACCGAGGCGCCCGGCCAGGGCCACCACGTCGCCTGGCCGCGCCCCGGAGCGCAACACGGGCTCGCGCCCCTCGAGGTCGCCGAAGGCCGTCACAGCGAGCGTGAGGGCGTCGGAGGCGGACAGGTCGCCGCCGACGACTCCGCAGCCGGGTGCCAGCGCCTCGCAGCAGTCGCGCAGCCCGTCGGCGATGCCCTCGATCACCGTGATCGGCGTCGACGGCGGGGCGGCGATCGCGACCACCAGCGCGGTGGGGCGGGCCCCCATGGCGGCGACGTCGGACAGGTTCGTCGCGGCGGCCTTCCAGCCGAGGTCGTGCGGGCTCGACCAGGCCAGCCGGAAGTCCGGGCCCTGGATCATCATGTCCGTGGTGACCACGTAGCGCCCGTCCGGGGCCCGCATCACGGCGGCGTCGTCGCCGGGTCCGAGGAGCTGGGCGGCGGAGCCGGGCAGTCGGGGGAAGATCCGGGCGAGAACCTCGCCCTCACTGAGATCGGCCAGCGTTTCACTCGTGGGGAGCATCGCGCCCGCAGCATTCGTCATGCATCAAACGGTAGCCTGAATGCAATGACTCCCCGCATCCGCTTCCTCCGCACCGGCCTGGCGCTCACGCTCGTCGCCGGCACCGTGCTCCTCACCGGCTGCACGGCGATCGTGCCGCTGGAACCGGCCGCGGATGCCGTCAACCCCACCTGCGCCAGCCTCATCGTTCGCCTGCCGACCTCGGTGGCCGAGCTTCCGGAACGCGAGACGAACGCCCAGGCCACCGGCGCGTGGGGCACCCCGAGCGCGGTCCTGCTGCACTGCGGCGTGACCGTGCCCGCACCGACGACGCTCCCCTGCCTCACGGTCAACGGCATCGACTGGATCGAAGACGACTCGGATGCCCCGCTCTACCGGTACACCACCTACGGCCGCGACCCGGCGACCGAGCTGGTCATCGACTCGGACAAGGTCAGCGGGTCCACGGTTCTCGTGGACCTCGCCCAGGCCGTCGGGAACATCCCCGCGACGGGTCAGTGCGTCGGCGCCGAGGACCTGCTGCTGCCCGCCGATGGCGAGACGCTGGCCCCCGCCCCGTAGTCCCGGCCCGCGCCGGCGGTGAGACGACGGCTTTGGGGCGTGGCGCCATCCGTTCACCCCTCAAAGCCGTCGTTTCGGCGAGGATACGAGCCTGTTCCGGGGATTGTCCGCTCGATGCTGTCAAGTGTTACGTCTCGCCGCGTCATGCCGCGACGTCTGGGAGCAGCGCCGCCGGCCGACCCGTAACGTCGCCAACGAGTCGCCGTCAACCGGCGCGCGGCCACTGATGGACGGGGACACGACATGCTTCTCACCGGACTCGGCCTGGGCGTCGCCCTGGGCTTCGCCATGCAGCGGGGCAGGTTCTGCGTCACCGGCGCGTTCCGGGACCTCTGGATCACAGGCAGCACCCGCTGGCTGACCGCCTTCCTGATCGTCATCGCCGTGCAGAGCGTGGGCGTCTTCGCCCTCGACGCCGCCGGGGTCATCACCCTCGACCCCCAACCGTTCGCCTGGCTGGCCACGATCGTCGGCGCGTTCATCTTCGGGTTCGCCATCGTGCTGGCCGGCGGATGCGCCACGGGCACCTACTACCGGGCCGGCGAAGGGCTGGTGGGCAGCTGGTTCGCCCTGATCTTCTACGCCCTTTTCTCCGCCATGTCGAAGACCGGCGCGCTCGCCGACCCGGTCGCCGCGCTCCGCGGGGTGACCGTCCCGGCCTCCACCATCCACGGGTTCCTCGGAATCTCACCGTGGCCGCTCGTGGCCATCCTCGTGACCGGCGTCGGCCTGCTCGCCCGGCATCACCTGCGCCTGCGATCTCCCCTGCCGATGGCGTCCCTCCCGGCCCGCAGCAGCGGCCTCCGGCATCTCCTGTTCGAGAAGAAATGGGGCGCGTTCACCACGGCACTCATCATCGCCGGGATCGCCATCCTCGCCTGGCCGCTCAGCTGGGCGACGGGCCGCGAGTCGGGGCTCGGTATCACGGGACCGTCCTCGTCCATCGTCAGCTACCTTGTGCAAGGCGACGCCGACGTCATCGACTGGGGCGTCTACCTGGTGCTCGGCATCCTCATCGGGGCGTTCATCGCGGCGAAGGGCAGTGGGGAGTTCCGGATTCGGATTCCCGACGCCCTCACCACGGTGCGCAGCATCGTCGGCGGCGCGTTAATGGGCGTCGGTGCCAGCCTGGCGGGCGGCTGCACCATCGGCAACGCCATGGTGAACACCGCAACGTTCGGCCTTCAGGGCTGGGTGTCGCTGCTCTTCATGATCATCGGCACCGGCGCCGCGACCCGCCTTTTCATCACCGGATCGGCGAGGGTCGGGATCTCCCCTGCACTCGTCCCGGCCAACCGTTAGAAGGAAAAAACCATGGCACAGCACGTACTCGAGACCGACGGCCAGGTCTGCCCGTTCCCCCTGGTCGAAGCCAAGGACGCCATCGCACAGTTGCACCTCGGCGACGAACTCACCATCAACTTCGACTGCACCCAGGCGACGGATGCCCTGCCGCGCTGGGC
>DATISQ010000042.1:0-1695 GCA_035581905.1 Cryobacterium sp. | reverse complement strand
ACTTCGTGAGCGACGTGCCCCGCTCGCACGTGCTCACGCTGAAATGGGTGATGCGTGCGCCGCGCCCCGATGACTCGACCGAGGGTCCGGTCATGGAGTCGAGCACGATCGTCCGCCAGGCCGCCCGGGCGGCACTCGCCTCGGACCACCCCGTGCGGGTGGTGGACGACGGCACGCTGGTCGGCATCGTCGACGACGACGCGATCCTGCGGGTCGTCGTGGCGGAGGAAGACGTCCGGTGAGAACCCCATGACCGCCACCCTGATCCCGCCGAGGTCCACGCCGGAGCCGGACTCCCCGGCACCGGTGGAGCCCGCTCCATCCCTTCCCCGCGCCGTGTGGGCGGCGGTGGTGGTCGTGGCCTGGGTCGCCGCCTGGGCCCTCACGAAGGGGCAGGACACCCTGGCCCGCCCGGTCCGCGAGCGCACCGACCTGATGGACACGTTCACGAGCTTCCAGAACGACGTCATCGCGAACCGCGACACCAACCCGTTGATCCAGTTCACCTATGGTCTGGGCGCCCGCTTCGTCGACATCGTCGACTGGTTGCAGCGGATGGTCTCGGTCGACAACTTCCCGCGGCCCGTCCCCGAGCTGGGCTGGCTGGGGGTCGCCGCGGTCGCGACCTGGTTGGCGCTCGCGGTCGCAGGATGGCGGATCTCGCTGCTGGTCGCCGCGTCCTTCGCCTCGTTCGGTCTCCTGGGGTACTGGTCCGACGCGATGGACCTGCTGATCGTGACCTTTGTGGCTGTGACCGTGGCCGTGCTCATCGGCATGCCGATGGCCATCTGGATCGCCAGCAGCCGTCGCGCCGAGGTCGTGGTCACGGGCTTCCTCGACCTGATGCAGACGATGCCGACGTTCGTCTACCTGTTGCCGATCGTGCTGTTCTTCGGCATCGGCGCCTCCGGTGCCGTGGTCTGCACGCTCATCTACGCGCTGCCGCCGATCATCCGGATCGCCGGCCACGGCATCCGGACGGTCTCCGAGACCACGATTGAGGCGACCGACTCGGCCGGACAGACGTTCCTCCAGCGCCTGCTGAAGGTGCAGCTCCCGATGGCCCGGTCCACCATCGTCGTGGGTCTCAACCAGACGATCATGGCCGCCCTGGCGATGGCCACGATCGCGGCGTTCGTCAACGGTCCCGGCCTCGGCAAGCCGGTGCTCAACGCCCTGACCCGGATCGACATCGGCGGTGCGTTCGTGCCCGGGATGCTGATCGTGGTGATGGCGATCATGCTGGACCGGACCACCACGGCCGCGAGCGAGCGCAGCGAGCTCCTCGCCCGCGGAGGCGGCGGGAGCCGGCGACAGCGGCGCCTCGTGCTGGGCGCCGCCGCCGTCGTGGCGATCGTCGCCGTCTGGTTGTCGCGCTACTACCCGTGGGCAGCCGAGTTCCCCGAGAACGGGTCGGGCCGCTGGACGGCGGACCGCGTGAACTCCTTCGCTGACTGGTTCGTGGACCGGTTCGGCGGGTTCACCGAAGCAGTGAAGGACGGCACGTCCAACCTGCTGCTCAACCCGCTGCAGGAGCTGCTCGGCGAGTCCCCGTGGTGGCTGTCCGGGCTGGCGATCCTTGCCCTCGCCTGGGTCTTCGGGCGTGAGCGTGCTGTCGTGCCCACCCTGGTGTGCCTGGCCGGAATCCGCTTCTTCGACTTCTGGAACCACGCGATGATCACCCTGACCATGACC
>DATISQ010000041.1:0-10613 GCA_035581905.1 Cryobacterium sp. | reverse complement strand
CCGGACAGCCACGCGCACAGCAGCAACTGCCTGGAGTCGGCGATCACGCTGGCGCTGCCGAGCTCGGCTCCGGCGCGGCGCTCCACGCCGGCCACAGCGGGCATGATCACCAGGCTCAGACCGGCGATGACGATGCCGATCGGACTGGGCTCGGCCTCCACCATCCCGGCGAAGCTCAGGCCGGCGGTCAGGATCACGTACCCGGCGAGGGCGAAGAAGGCGACCGCGATGGCGCGGAGGGCGGGTTTCTGCCAGCGGTCCGGGTCGCGCCTTGAGAACTGCCAGGCGATGACCGCGGCGGAGAGCACCTCGATCACGGAGTCCAGGCCGAAGGCGATCAGGGCTGTCGAGGATGCCGCGGCGCCCGCCGCGATGGACACGATGGCCTCGACTACGTTGTAGCCGATCGTGAAGCCCACGACCCAGCGCACCTTGCGGCGCAGCACCGTGCGGCGGGCCTCGGTCAGTGTTCCCTGGTCATCCATCGTTCCCCTTTTCCCCTCCTCATCCTGCCACTCGCGAGGTGGCCCGACCGCGATGCGGGGGACGATGCGAGGGTGCTGCGGGGGAACCGCGGGGCCTGGTGCCGGCCCGAGTCGGAGGACGACGGGGCATCCGGTAAGTTGGGTGAGGCCCAATCCTCAGGCATACTCAGGCACTTCACCAACGACACGGTGCCGCACAGATCGAATCGGAGAAACATGACCGCCGCCAGCGTTCCGGAAAAACCGGCCCTCGAAGGCCTCGAAACCAAGTGGGGCGGTTCCTGGGAAGAGGCCGGAACGTACCGTTTCGACCGTGGCTCGGCCACGCGGGAGAGCATCTTCTCCATCGACACCCCGCCGCCGACCGCCTCCGGATCCCTGCACATCGGTCACGTCTTCTCCTACACCCACACGGATGTCATCGCCCGCTTCCAGCGGATGCGCGGCAAGAGCGTCTTCTACCCGATGGGCTGGGACGACAACGGCCTGCCCACCGAGCGACGCGTGCAGAACTACTACGGCGTGCGCTGCGACCCGTCGCTGCCCTACCTCGACGACTTCACCGCTCCATTCGAGGGCGGCGACGGCAAGAGCACCAAGGCCGCCGACCAGCTGCCGATCAGCCGCCGCAACTTCATCGAGCTGTGCGAGCGCCTCACCATCGAAGACGAGAAGCAGTTCGAGGCCGTCTGGCGCATGCTGGGACTGAGCGTCGACTGGACCCAGACCTACCGCACGATCGGCAACGACTCCCTGGTCACTTCCCAATCGGCGTTCATCGGCAACGTCGAACGCGGCGAGGCCTACCAGGCCATGGCGCCCACCCTGTGGGACGTCACCTTCCGCACGGCGGTCGCCCAGGCCGAGCTCGAGGACAAGGAGATGCCCGCCTCCTACCACCGGGTCTCCTTCGCCAAGCCCGATGGCGGCACCATCGAGATCGAGACCACCCGCCCGGAACTGCTGCCCGCCTGCGTCGCTCTCGTGGCGCATCCGGACGACGAACGCTACAAGGCGCTGTTCGGCACGACCGTGCGCACTCCCCTCTTCGACGTGGAGGTGCCGATCCTGGCCCACCACCTTGCGCAGAAGGACAAGGGCAGCGGAATCGCCATGATCTGCACGTTCGGCGACGTGACCGACGTGATCTGGTGGCGTGAACTCGACCTCCCGAACCGCGCCATCATGGGCTTCGACGGCCGCATCATCGCAGAGGCGCCAGGCGCCATCGAGAGCGAGGCCGGACAGGCCGCCTACGCTCAGCTGGCCGGCAAAACCGTCTTCTCCGCCAAGGCGGCCGTGGTCGACCTGCTCCGCACCAGCGGCGACCTGGTCGGCGAGCCCCGCGCGATCGTGCACCCGGTCAAGTTCTTCGAGAAGGGCGACAAGCCGCTCGAGATCGTATCGACCCGCCAGTGGTACATCCGCAACGGCGCCCGCGACGAGAAGCTGCGCGCCCGCCTGATCACGCACGGCACCGATCTGCAGTGGCACCCGGAGTTCATGCGCGTTCGCTACGAGAACTGGGTCAACGGCCTCACCGGCGACTGGCTCGTCTCCCGCCAGCGCTTCTTCGGTGTTCCGCTCCCGATCTGGTATCCGCTGGATGCCGACGCGAACCCGCTCTTCGACCAGCCCATCGTCGCCACCCGCGACCTGCTCCCGGTCGACCCGTCCTCCGACACCGCGCCCGGCTACGCGCCCGAGCAGCGCGGGCAGGCAAACGGTTTCGTCGGCGAGGTCGACGTGATGGACACCTGGGCGACCTCCTCCCTGACCCCGCAACTGGCGGGCGGCTGGGAACGCGACCCCGAGCTGTTCGCCCTGGTCTACCCCTACTCGCTGCGCCCGCAGGGCCAGGACATCATCCGTACCTGGCTGTTCTCCACCCTGCTGCGCGCCGAGCTGGAACACGGCATCTCGCCCTGGCAGCACGCCGCCCTGTCCGGCTTCATCGTCGATCCCGACCGAAAGAAAATGTCCAAGTCCAAGGGCAACGTCGTCACCCCGGCGGACATGCTGGAGCAGCACGGTTCGGATGCGGTGCGTTACTGGGCCGCCTCGTCGCGCCTCGGCACGGACGCCGCCTTCGACCCCAAGAACCCGACCCAAATCAAGATCGGCCGTCGCCTGGCGATCAAGATCCTGAACGCGTCCAAGTTCATCCTTGCCTTCGACGGTGCCGCCGACGCACCCGTGACCGAGCCGCTCGACCAGAGCATGCTCGCCCGGCTCACGGTGGTCGTCGGTCAGGCCACCGCCGCGTTCGAGGGCTACGACCACGCGCGTGCGCTGGAACTGACCGAAAGCTTCTTCTGGACGTTCTGCGACGACTACCTCGAACTGGTGAAGGAACGCGCCTACGGCGACGCGGGAGCCGGTCAGGCCTCGGCCGTCGCCGCCCTGCGCACCGCGCTGGCCAGCCTGCTGCGCCTCTTCGCCCCGTTCGTGCCCTTCGCCACCGAAGAGGCCTGGTCGTGGTCCAACGAGGAATCGATCCACGGGGCCCCGTGGCCCGTTCAGACGGAGCTCGGCGGAGGGCAGGGCGGCAACGTGGCCCTGCTGGACCTGTCCAGCCGAGCTCTCACCGGCATCCGCCGCGCGAAGACCGATGCGAAGGCCTCCCAGAAATCGGCCGTCGTATCTGCTGTAATAAGCGGTACGGCTGCGGAGATTGCCCTGCTGAGGCAGGCTGCGGCCGATCTGAGTGCCGTTGGCCGCATCTCGGAGTTGGTTTTTATTGAAGGCAGCGAATTGGCTGTCACTGACATCGTGCTCGCCACGGTGCCAGAGAACTAGGAGAACCGGATGTCAATCAAGGTACGCGCGCTCGGCGACAAGGATTTCTTCTCGTGGCTGGGACTGTTCGAGGGCTACAGCGAGTTCTACAAGAACGAACTGACCGATCAGAAGGCGCTCCAGGTCTGGGCCTGGATCATCGACAAAAACGAGTCGCTCACCGGCGCTGTGGCCGTCGACGACGAGGGCGAGTTCGTGGGCTTCGCCCACTACCGCCAGGTTCCGAATACCCTGACCGCCACCCGCGGCCTGTTCCTGGACGACCTCTTCGTGATGCCGGATTCCCGCAGCACGGGCATCGGCCGGGCTCTGATCGAGTTCGCCAAGGAGTATGCTGCGCAGCACCGGCTCACCACCGTGCAGTGGCTGACCGCCGCCGACAACGAGACCGCGCAGCGACTGTACGACGATGTGGCCACCCGCACGGACTGGGTCACCTACGAGATCGAGTTGTAAATGAAGATGGGAACCCGCTGGCCTCTGGGCCACCCGGCTCCGGCCGGGCTGCCCCACGTCGTGGAGATCGCCATCCGTGCGGTCGAAGAGGAGCTGACCGCGCTGGCGGAAGATTCCAGCGCCTGGCGCTGGACCCTGACCTGGCTCGAGGGCAACCCCGTGCTCGAGCTCGACGACGGCACGGTCATCCGCTACGACCCGGCCGAAGACAGCGCCACGATCACGCAACCGTCGATCGTGCTCGACGACGAGGACGACTGGATCTAGGCGTCACCCGTGTCCGGGTCCGATGCCGCCGGCATTTCCGTGACCACGATCAGCGGGCCGGTGGCATTCGCAACCAAGGCGCGACTGACAGAACCGAGCAGAAACCCGGCCACGGCTCCTCGCCCGCGCGATCCGATGACCAGCAGGGCCTTGTTCTGCGCCAGCCGCAGCAGGACCGGCGCTGCCGGGCCGGGGACGAAACGTTGCGAAACGGTGAGCGACGGGTGGGCGTGCAGTGCCGCACGCGCGCAGTCGTCCACCATCGCGCGGGACTCCGCACCGACATCCGTCTCCCGGGCCGGGTCCGGAGCGGGCCCGGCGTGCACGATATGGAGCGTCTCCTGCCGACGATGGGCTTCGGCTGCCGCCGTCAGGCACGCCTGCACCGACGCGGGGGACCCGTCGACTCCGACGAGCACCCCGGACCGGCCTGAAACCACCACCTGGACCTGCGTCGGGGGTTCCTCGATCGGCACGACGGCCACCGGGACAGGGGCCCGGGATGCCAGCTGTGCCGCACGGGACCACCGCTGCAGCGGGGATCGACGTTCCTGTCGTCCGAGCACCAGCATCGACCCGGGCACGCACTGGGCCAGGATCACGTCGTCGGGGTCGCCCTCGAGCAGCAGCATGCTGACCGGGAGGCCCGGCTCCGTCGCCCGGATCCAGTCGACTTCCGCTTCGATGGCGTGCCCGGCGGACAGAGACAGCTCGGCCATCGCGGCCGGGCCGCAGCCGCGATAGGCCTCGTCGAGCACGGTGACCAGCAGCAGCCGGCCGGGCGCCGCCCGCTCACGTTCGATCGCCCAGAGCAGCGCCGCCCGTGATGAGGCAGACCCATCCCAGGCGACCACTGTCGTTGCGCGTCCTGGCGTCGCTGCCGCGCCTTCTCTTGTCGTGCCCTCTGTCTCGCCCAATGTCGGCTCCTGTTCGCTCACCCGGTCACCCTCCCCCCTGCTCGTTCTCGATTCGGCTTCGGAGGTCGACGACTATGGTCGGGCATCTCGCGGAGCTGACGAGAGTGCGGCTGACGGACCCGAGCAGAAGTCGCCGGGCGACGCCGGGGCGGCGGGAGCCGACGACGATCAGGGCCGCGTCCTGCGCGTGCCCGAGCAGGGCCCTCGCCGGGTTCGCCGTCAATTCAACGCGGCCGCGCACCCGGAGAGCCGGGTAGGCCCGTTCAATCTGCCGGCGCACCCGGTCGAGCGCGACGTCGGGTGCCTCGCCGAGGCCGGACATCGCTATCGCGGGGTGTTCGGTGCTGGCATGCACCAGAAGGAGTTCGCCGTGACGGCGCAGAGCGAGCTCCGCGGCGACGAAACCGAGGGACACCGACTCGTCCGAGCCGTCGACCCCGGCCACGACGCGGGTGCGGGTGCGGAAGTCCCCGTCGGGTATCACCGCGACGGCGCCGCGGGCGATGGCGGCCAGCTTCGCCCCCAACCTCGAGCTGGACCACCCGTCGTCCAGTTGGCCGTTGTGGCTGCCCACGACGAGAAGAGTGTCCTGGTCGGCGTAGTGCTCCAGAACCGTCGCCGGATCACCGCGTTCGACACACGTTCGAACGCTCAGGTCCGGATGCGCCAGCCTCAGGCGCGACGCCCGTTCGGCCAGTGTGAAAGTCTCGACGGCAACGGCCCACCGCGCTTCCGTCTCATCAAGGTAGCGGGACGAGTCGTCCACGGCGCTCACGATCCGCACGGTCTTCGTGCTCCCCTGCGCCGGCTCAACTGCTTGAATCTGCTCAACTGCCCACTGAACGGCCCGGTCGGCGGCGGCGCTGCCGTCCCAGCCGACCACGACTTTCTCCCAGGTGCTCATCCGTCCCCCGTCCCACGGTCCGCAGGTCGCACGCCCAGGTGGCACGCCCCCTGGTGACAAGGATACCTTCCCGGTCTCGGGAAGGTACTCCCCGTGCCCGACCCGGCTACGCCTTGCTTCGTCAGTATCCAGCCGGCATCCCGGTGTTCGCCGGTCCTGCGGTGTCCGTCAGTCCTGCGGTGTTCGTCAGCTCTGAACCAATTCGACGGAGATTCTCTCGAAAAAGTGGCCTTGTGGGATTCGGCCTGCATTCTGGCGGCAGCCTCACCAGCAGGGTGCGGCTCGCGCCGAACGGCTGCACGGGGACGCGCTACTTCCGGGCGATGATCTCGCCGTGCGGCGCGCCGAACCAGCCATCGGGGTCCCCGGCCCACTGCAGCCAGGCGGCCTGCATCATCCGCAGGTCGGCCAGATCGGCCGAACCCACCTCGATGGCGTGCGCCGCGAAGTCGGACTCAATCACCCGCTCGGCCCAGGACTGTCCCCACCACTCGCGTTCGACATCCGAGGCGAAGCACCAGATCGATGCCGAACTCGCCACGTCGGTGAACCCGCACTGGTGCGCCCAGGCCTTGAGCGACCGACCAGCGTCGGGGTCCCCGCCGTTCCAGTACTGCACGTCGCGGAAGACGCTCTGCCACATCTGCAGGCCCTGCAGCTTCGGGTAATACATCACTCCCCCGGAGTCGACGTCGCGGGCGGCGAGGATCCCGCCCGGTTTCAGCACGCGCCGGAGCTCCCGCAGCGCGGCGACGGGGTTGGCGAGGTGCTGGAGCACCTGGTGCGCGTGCACGATGTCGAAACTGTCGTCGGCGAATTCGAGCGCGTAGGCGTCACCCACCCGGAATGACGCGTTCCGCACCCCCTCGTCGAAGGCGCGCCCGGCCGCGAGCCGCACGATCTGCTCCGATGCGTCGAGGCCGGTGACCCGCCCGGGATACAACCGGCGGGCCAGGTCGACGGTGATCGTGCCGGGGCCGCAGCCCACATCGAGCAGGGTCAGGCCGGCATCCAGGTGCGGGATCAGGTAGGCCGCCGAGTTCGCCACCGTGCGCCAGGTGTGGGATCGCACCACGCTTGCGTGGTGCCCGTGCGTGTACTGCTCCCGGGGAGCGGTCTCGGGACGTGCCGGCTCGTCGATCATGAACCGATCCTAGGCTGGCCTGGGAATACGGCGAGAGGCGAACTGTGGATTGAGCGGGTATGTGACAGGGTGAGCCAATGAAGCCCTTCGCCAGCCCCAGCACGCTTCCGTTCGAGCTGCCCCCGTTCGCGGCGATCGGGGAGGAGCACTACCGTCCGGCGTTCCGGGACGGAATGAGGGAGCAGCTCGCCGAGATCACGGCGATCTGCGCGAGCACGGATGCCCCGACCTTCGACAACACGATGGTGCCGCTCGAGCGCAGCGGGCAGTTGCTCACCCGGGTGGCCGAGGTCTTCTTCAACCTGAGTTCATCGGACTCCAGCGACTTCACCAACGCCCTCGAAGAGGAGCTGGCCCCGCTCCTCGCGGCGCACGCGGACGCCATCCGTCTGGACCCAGCCCTGTTCATCCGGATCGCGGCCCTGCACGAGCAGCGGGATGCGCTGGCTCTGGAGCCGGAGGCGCGCTACCTGGTCGAGCGTTACTTCACCGAGTTCACTCTCGCGGGCGCCGGCCTCGGCGACGCCGACAAGGGCCGGCTGCGGGACTACAACAAGCGGCTCTCCACGCTCACCACCCGGTTCGAGAAGAACCTGCTCGCCGACACCAACGACCTGGCACTCGTTCTCGACGACGTGAGCGAGCTGGACGGCCTCACTCCCGGCCAGATCTCCGCCGCAGCCGAGGCAGCCAACGAGCGCGGCCTCAGCGGCCGGTACGTGATCACCCTGGTGCTGCCGACTTCGCACCCCTACCTGGCGCAGCTGACGAACCGGGGCGTGCGGGAGCGGCTGCTGGCGGCCTCGCGGGCCCGCGGCATCCGTGGCGGCCAGTTCGACAACCGCGCCCTCGTGCTGGAGATCTCCCGGCTGCGCGCCGAGCGCGCCCGGCTCCTCGGATTCGACAGCCACGCGGCCGGCGTGACCGCGGACCAGACGGCGAAGACCCCGGAGGCCGTCGCCGCCATGCTCGGACGCCTCGCCCCGGCTGCGGCCCGGAACGCGCGGGTCGAGCAGGCCGATCTGCAGGCGCAAATCGACCAGGACGGCGGGGACTTCGAACTCGCCGCCTGGGACTGGGCCTTCTACACCGAGAAGGTGCGGCGCGCCCGCTACGACGTGGACACCGCGGCCATGCGCCCGTACTTCGAGTTCGAACGGGTGCTGCAGGACGGCGTGTTCTACGCGGCGAACCTCCTCTACGGCGTCACCTTCACCGAGCGTTCCGACCTCGTCGCCTGGCACCCGGGGGCGCGCGTGTTCGAGGTCGCTGAGGCCGACGGCTCCCCCGTGGGCCTCTACATCATCGACGTCTACACCCGCGACTCGAAGCGGGGCGGCGCCTGGATGAATGCCCTCGGCTCCCAATCCACACTGCTCGGCACCCCGACGATCGTATGCAACAACCTGAACGTGCCGCGGCCGGCGGCGGGCGAGCCGACGCTGCTCAGCTTCGACGAGGTCGTGACCCTGTTCCACGAGTTCGGCCACGCCCTGCACGGCCTGTTCGCGCGCGTCACCTACCCGAAATTCGCCGGCACCAATGTGTACCGCGACTTCGTCGAGTTCCCCAGCCAGGTCAACGAGATGTGGATGCTGTGGCCCGAGATTCTCGCGAACTACGCCCGGCACCATGAGACCGGGAAGCCCATGCCCCAGGACCTGGTCGACCGCATCCAGGCCTCCTCCACCTTCAACGAGGGGTTCTCCACCAGCGAATACCTTGCGGCGGCCCTGCTCGACCAGGCCTGGCACCGCATCGGCGCCGACGATGTGGTGACGGATGTCGCCGCGTTCGAGGCATCCGCCCTCGCCGCCGCGGGCCTCGACAACCCCGCCGTGCCGACCCGCTATGCCAGCACCTACTTCGCGCACACCTTCGCGGGCGGCTACGACGCCGGCTACTACTCGTACATCTGGAGCGAGGTGCTCGACGCCGACACCGGCGAGTGGTTCGAGGAGAACGGCGGGCTCACCCGGGCCAACGGCGACCGGTTCCGGTCCCGGCTGCTCGAACTGGGCGGCAGCACCGACCCGCTCGCGGCCTACCGCCACTTCCGGGGCCGCGACGCCGACATCCAGCCGCTGCTCGACCGTCGCGGCCTGAACTAGCCCGCTGAAACCGACGTTTCACCCGCTCTCGCGGGATGGGGTCACGGCGACTCGACGGGGCGGCGCCGGGCGGAGGGCAGCCCGCCGAGCCAGAGCATCACCACGCCGCCGACGAGCAGCCCCCAGAACGCGGAGCCGATTCCCAGCACCGAGATCCCCGACGCCGTGACGAGGAACGTGGCGATCGCGACGATTTGGTGCCGCTCGTCGTCGAGGGCCCCGCTGATGCTCGTGACGAGCGCGCCCAGAAGGGCGAGCCCGGCCACGGCGGTGATCAGGATCGGCGGGGAGGCCGCCACCAGGGCGGCCGCGTAACCCGCCCCGAGCCCGAGGACGAGGTAGACCGACCCGGAAGCCGCCGTGGCGATCCAGCGCTTCGCGCGGTCAGGATGCGCGTCGGGGCCGGCCATCAGCGCGGCCGTGATCGCCGCCAGGTTGATGCCGTGGGCCCCGAACACGGATCCGGCCGCGGTCGCCAGGCCGGATCCGACGAGGATCGCGCGGGGCGGCGGCTGGTAGCCGAACGTTGACAGCACCGCGAAGCCCGGCACGTTCTGGCCGGCCATCGTCACGATGAACAGCGGCAGGCCGAGGCTCACGATCACGATCGGGTCGAAGACCGGCGCCACGAACACGAGGGCCGGGGCCGAGGAGGCGGCGGTCAGCCAGCCGGTCCCCGCGGTGAGGGCGATGCCGATCGCGGCGACGACCATGGCCGCCGGTACCGCCCAGGGCCGCGCCAGCTTGAACACGACGAGCCAGACCACGATCACCGGGACCGCGAGCAGAGGCTGCTGAACGGAGGCCGTGACCGGGGCCAGGCAGATCGGGAACAGGATGCCGGCGAGCATCGCACTCGCGATCGGCTTGGGGATGCTCGTGATGGCCCGGCCGAGCGCCGGCCACAGGCCGCTCAGCACGATCAGAGCCCCGCAGACCAGGAACGCGCCGACGGCGGCGCCGAAGTCGACCGTGCTCTGCCCGGCGGCCACGAGCAGCGCAGCCCCGGGGGTGGACCACGCGAAGGAGATCGGCATCTTGAAGTACCACGGCAGCAGCACGCAGGTGATCCCGACCAGCAGGCAGAGCGCCAGCAGGCCGGATGCCGCCTGAGCCTCGCTCGCGCCCACGGCCTGCAGCCCGGCGATGACGAGCACGAAGGAGCTGGCGAATCCGGTGATCGCCGCCACGATGCCGGCGAAAACGGGCTGGTACACCGGGGTGAGCCCGTTGGCGGACTAGGCGGACTTGTCGACGCGACGGGGCTTGTGCAGCACGATGGTGGGCTCAGCGTTCTCGAGCACGGCGCCCCGCGTGACCACGACGCGCGCCACCTCGGCGCTGGACGGCACCTCGAACATGATCGGCCCGAGCACCTCTTCCAGGATCGCGCGCAGACCACGGGCGCCCGTCTTGCGCAGCACCGCGAGGTCGGCGATGGCCTCGAGGGCCGGTTGCTCGAAATCGAGCTCGACGCCGTCGATCTCGAACATGCGCTGGTACTGCCGCACGAGGGCGTTCTTCGGCACG
>DATISQ010000040.1:0-2035 GCA_035581905.1 Cryobacterium sp. | reverse complement strand
GGGCGAGCTCGCCCTCCACCTTCGGGTAGCGCTCGTGCACGAGCTGCAGCAGCTCGGCGGTGTTGGTGAGGTTTCCGTTGTGGCCGAGGGCAACCGTGCCGCCCGAGGTGCGGCCCAGGGTCGGCTGGGCGTTCTGCCAGCTCGACGACCCGGTGGTCGAGTACCGCGTGTGCCCGACGGCGATGTGGCCGATCAGGGTGCTCAACGCGGCCTCGTTGAAGACCTGGGAAACCAGGCCCTTGTCCTTGTAGATCAGGATCTTGCCGCCGTCACTCGTGGCGATCCCGGCCGACTCCTGGCCGCGGTGCTGCAGGGCGTAGAGGCCGAAGTAGCTGAGCTTGGCCACCTCCTCGCCCGGAGCCCAGACGCCGAAGACGCCGCAGGCATCCTGCGGCCCCTTCTCTCCGGGAAGTAGATCGTGACTTAGAAGTCCGTCGCCGCCAGCCAAATCGGTGCCTCTTTACTATCAGTGCTGTGGGAAATGTGTGCTGAGAGTTGTGGGGTGACCGGGAGGGTTGAGTTAGTCCCGGTCGGGATTCGACGAGTCGGATGCGGCATCCGGAGCCCCGGAATCGCGCGGCTCGAGAGCTGCCATTCTATCGACGACGACCGTCTTTCCGCGGCGGGAGATGACGCGGTCGATGATGATCGCGACGACGGCACCCAGTGTGACGCCGAGCGTGACGAACGCGAGCAGGAGGAATCCGAAGACCTGGGTGGCCCCGAACTCGGCATTCTCGGGGAAGACGACCGTCAGGATCAGGGCGGCGATCGCACCGATCAGCGCGCCGAGGAGCATGAAGTTGAAGAAACGGGGCGAGCGCCGCACGGTGACGGTGGACTTGTGCACGACGGATTCGCCGGCACCCGCGCCGGCACCGGATTCGGACTGCTGCTCGGGCTGTTGGTCTGAGGTCACCCCCCTATTCTCGCACGCTCGATCGGGCCTGCGGCTGTGGGTTGGCTCTGCCCGGCACTGGCTCTGCCCGGCACTGCCCAGCACTGGCCGGCACTGGCTCTGCCCGGGCGGATGCGAGACTGTCCGGATGAACAGGATTGCGGTGCTCGGAAGCGCGAACATGGACTTCATCGTTCGGCAGCCGCGGCTGCCCCTGCCGGGCGAGACCGTGTTCGGCTCCGGTTTCAGTATCGAACCGGGCGGCAAGGGGCTGAACCAGGCCGTCGCGGCGGCCCGGCTGGGCGCGGTGGTTGACCTCCTCGGCATGGTCGGCGCGGACCCCCACGGGGAGCAGCTGCGCTGGGTGCTGGCGAGTGAGGGCATCCGTGACGAGGGCCTCGAGTCGTCGTTTCTTCCGACCGGAACCGCGCACATTGCCGTCGTTGATTCGGGCGAGAACTCGATCGTCGTGGTGCCGGGAGCCACTGCTGATCTGAGCTCGCTCAGCGTGACGCAACGCTCCCAGATCGCCGCAGCGGCGTTCCTGGTGCTGCAGTGCGAGCTGCCCATGACGGTCCTGGCCGAGGGCCTCGCCGTCGCCCGGGCGGCCGGCGTCTTCACCGTGCTCACGCCGGCGCCGGCAGTGGCGCTGCCGGACGGCCTCCTCGATCTGGTCGACCTGATCGTGCCCAACCAGCTCGAGGCCGCCCACCTCACGGGCGAGAACGACCCGGTGCGCGCGGCAGAGGTGCTGAGCGCGGGGCGCAGGTGGGCGATCGTCACCCTGAGTGCGGAGGGCTCCGTGGTCGCGTTCGACGGTGCCGTGCTGGGCCTGGCCCCGGCCCGGCCGGTGCGGGCCGTCGACAGCACCGCGGCCGGCGACACGTTCGTGGGCGCGCTGGTGGCCCGACTGGCGGCCGGGGCGCCGCGCGGGCGGGCGGCGGGCTCCGTCGTCGCCGACGCCGATCCTCTCCCCACCGCGGGCGAGGCCGGAGCGGATGTCGGTATCGGCGGCAGGGCCGGCGGCAGCGCCGGCGGCGGCGGAGCGGAGCCACTCCCGGCCGCGGGCATCACCGAAACGGACATGATCGATGCGGTGCGCTGGGCGACGGTCGCGTCATCCGTCTCGGTCACCCG
>DATISQ010000039.1:0-6787 GCA_035581905.1 Cryobacterium sp. | reverse complement strand
GGCGCCGTGGCGATCGTCGCCGGCTTCCAGGGCTTCAACCGCGACACCAAAGACATCACCACGCTCGGCCGCGGCGGCTCCGACACGACCGCCGTCGCGCTGGCCGCCGCGCTCAACGCCGACATCTGCGAGATCTACACGGATGTCGACGGCGTCTTCACCGCCGACCCGCGCGTCGTTCCCCGCGCCCACAAGCTCGACCGAATCTCCAGCGAGGAGATGCTCGAGCTCGCCGCCGCTGGTGCGAAGGTGCTCTACATCCGCGCGGTGGAATACGCGCGTCGGCACGGTGTGACGCTGCACGTGCGGTCCTCGTTCAACAACAACGTGGGCACCATCGTCTACAACCCCGACACCACGAGCCCGCACGTCGCGATCCCGAATTCGTCGGCAACCGAGCACACGCATCCCAATAACGCACCCGCGAATGGAGAGACAGTGGAAGAGCCAACTATCGCCGGGGTCGCCGCCGACCTGAGCGAAGCCAAGGTCACGGTCGTCGGCGTTCCCGACATCCCGGGCAAGGCCGCGCAGATCTTCAAGATCGTCGCCAAGACCAACGCGAACGTCGACATGATCGTGCAGAACGTCTCGGCCGCGGCCACGGGGCTGACCGACATCTCGTTCACCCTGCCCAAGTCGGAGGGCCAGCAGGTGCTGACCGCGCTGACCAACGAGCAGGAGAACGTCGGGTTCGCCGGGCTGCAGTATGACGACCAGATCGGCAAGCTCGCGCTCGTCGGCGCCGGCATGCGCACCAACACGGGCGTCTCCGCCAAGCTGTTCGAAGCACTCTATGAGGCCGGGATCAACATCGAAATGATCTCCACCAGCGAGATCCGCATCTCGGTGGTCACCCGCGCCGACACCATCAACCAGGCGCTGCGGGTCGTGCACACCGCCTTCGGCCTGGACTCCACCGACGACGCCATCGTGCACGGCGGAACCGGCCGCTAACCGGCATCCGTCGGCCCGGCCAGCAAGCCCAGCAAGCCCAGCAAGGCCAGCAAGCCCAGCCGACCCAGCCGGTCCAGCCGATCCGAGCGCACGCAGCATCACATGCATAACTCCTGCAATTTGCTCGGGAACCCCCTGTTTTGGCCTGTTTCGGCCCCGATCAGAGGAATTTGCAGAAGTTATGCACAACACGGCCGACTACCGACTGAGCAAGTCGACCGACTACCGACTTAGTAAGGAACTCACAGTGACCAGCACCGCAGAAACCAGCACCGCAACAGGAATCCAGATCGGCGTCGTCGGAGCGACCGGCCAGGTCGGAGCAGTCGTGCGCCGCCTGCTCGAGGAGCGGGACTTCCCGGTCGCGGGCATCCGTTTCTTCGCGTCTGCCCGGTCCGCCGGCACCATCTTGGTCTTCAAGGGCAAGAAGATCGTCGTCGAGGACGCCGCCACCGCCGACCCTGCCGGGCTCGACGTCGCCATCTTCTCCGCCGGCGCCACGCTCTCCAAAACTCAGGCTCCCCGGTTCGCCGCGGCCGGCGTCACCGTGATCGACAACTCCTCCGGCTGGCGGATGGACCCCGACGTGCCGCTGGTCGTCAGCGAGGTCAACCCCGAGGCCATCAAGCTGGCCACCAAGGGCATCATCGCCAACCCGAACTGCACCACCATGGCGGCCATGCCCGTGCTCAAGGTGCTGCACGACGAGGCCGGCCTCGAGCGCCTGATCGTGAGCACCTACCAGGCCGTCTCCGGCAGCGGCCTCGCCGGCGCCCGCGAGCTGGCCAGCCAGGTGCGCGCCGCCGCCCTGAGCGACAACCTGCTGCAGCTGGTGCACGACGGGTCCGCCGTTCCGATGCCGGCGCCCCTGGTCTACGCCCGCCCGATCGCGTTCGACGTGATTCCGCTGGCCGGTTCCATCGTCGACGACGGCGAGTTCGAGACCGACGAGGAGAAGAAGCTCCGCAACGAGAGCCGCAAGATCCTCGAACTGCCCGATCTGCTGGTCTCCGGCACCTGCGTGCGCGTGCCCGTCTTCACCGGCCACGCCCTGTCGATCAACGCCGAGTTCGCCAACCCGTTGTCCGTCGCCCGCGCGCTCGAACTGCTCGCCACCGCGCCCGGCGTGGTCGTGACGGATGTCCCCACCCCTCTCGAAGCGGCCGGCCAGGACCCGAGCTTCGTCGGCCGCGTACGCCAGGACAGCGGCGTGCCCGACGGGCGCGGACTGGCCCTGTTCATCACCAGCGACAACCTGCGCAAGGGTGCGGCCCTCAACGCCGTGCAGATCGCGGAACTCGTCGCGGCTGACCTGCTCGTTCGTTGACCGCAGCGCGGTGGTGAGCGACGGGCCGCTCACTCCGCTAGTGTCAGACTTCGTGGGCGGGATTCGGAACTCAAGGGGCGTCAAACGACTGGCGTTCCTGGGGTTTGCCGGAATCGCCATCGCGCTCATGTTCGCGTCGTTCCTGCTGCTTCTGAATGACCCGGCCGACAACTGGCTGATTGCCGGCGTCGGCGTGATCTGCGCGGCCGTCCTGGAGCTCACCTGGGTGCGCGTGGGCGCCGTGGCGCACCGCAGCCCGATGATCAGCCTCCCGGTGCTGGCCCTTCCGGCGCTGGCCCCGACCCTCACCCTGCAGGCCGCGGCCGGCGTGATCGTGCTCGGCGTCCTGCTGGCCATCCTGATCGAGTCCGGACGGGCCTCCGTCGCCCTCTACAGCGCCGGCCTCCAGGGTGCCGGCGCCCTCGTCGCCATGGGCCTGTTCACCGGGTTCCAAGCGGGCGGGGTGTCCATCCTGGCGGGCGTGGCCGCGGCATCCGTGGGCTATGTCGTCTTCATCATCGTGATCGAGGTGCTGCGCCAGCGCTTCATTGCCGCGCCCCTCGGGCACGGCGTCGGGCGCCCCCTGTCGCCGCTGCGGCTTCTCCTGGTTCTGCTCGGAACCGTCGTGGTCACGGTGACGGCCGCGCACTGGAGCGTCGTGGGACTGCCGTTCCTGGTCGAGGTCAGCAACACGCTCGATGCCGTCATCGTGCTGGTCGCCCTGATGATCGTCGCTGCAATCGTCAAGGTCTCCACCGTGATGGCGGTGATGCGCCACCGGCTGGCCGGCATGGTCGCCGCCACGAGCGCCCTCGCCGCCGACCCGGCCCACGAGCCCGGCGGCCCGCCCGCCGGCCTGACCGCCGGCCCGACCGCCGGCCTCCCCGCCGGCCTCCCCACCGCCCCGGCCGACGAGCCCGCCGACCCGGCCCCGGAGCCCGGCTCCCCGGCCGCCGTCACCGACCTGCTGCGACGCGTGGTGGCGGATGCGATCGGTGCCGAGTCCGTCGTCGTGCGCAGCGTCCCCGCTCGGCCCGGCGAGATCAGCAGGTTGCTCCCGCTGGCCGGCGTCACCGGGCCGGACCAGTTCATCGTGGCCCGGCGCGACGTCATGGACGGGGCTTTCACCGGCAACGACCGCCGCGCCCTCGAGGCCCTCGCGACGACCGCCGAGATGGTGGTGCGGGCCCGCCGCAACATCGCCGGCCTCACCCTGCGCGCCAACACCGACCCGCTCACGAGCCTGCCCAACTATGGCGCGTTCCAGGAGGCCCTGGCCAACATCAACGACCACCGGGACTACTCCGAGGCCCTGGCCGTGCTGTTCATCGACCTCGACGAGTTCAAGCGCCTGAACGACCGCTTCGGGCACCAGACCGGCGACGAGGTGCTGCGCGAGCTCGGGCGGCGGCTCAGCGCCGTGGTGCGTCCGCATGACGTGGTCGCCCGGGTCGGTGGTGACGAGTTCGTGGTCATCCTCACCCATCTGGCGTCGCTGGCCGAGGCGAAGTCCATCGCCGAGCGCATCCTGGTGGTCGCGGGGGAGCCCATGGTCATCGGCCAGGCGACGCACAGCCCGATCATCAGCGTGGGACTGGCGTATTCGGCGCACCGGGAGACCGACGTCAACCAGCTGGTTCAGGATGCCGACCGGTCGATGCTCGCGAGCACGAAGTCCCGGCGGCGCGGCGGCCCGTCGAAGGAGAGCAGCCTCAACATCTCGAGCCACCGCTCCTCGCAGATCAACGACATCATCGCCCACGCCATCGACGAGGACCTGCTCGAACTCGCCTTCCAGCCCATCGTCAGCCTCGTCACCGGGCAGATCTGGGCGTTCGAAGCCCTCGTGCGGTACACCCACCCGGACCTCGGCCCGCTGTCGCCGCCGTCGATCGTGGAGAAGGCGAAGGGCCTCGGCCGGCTCGACGCGATGACCCGCCAGGTGGCCGTGAAGGCGATGGCCGCGGCCGCCGATTTCCGGCTGGTCGAGCCGCGCGTGGTCTGCATGACCATCAACGTCGAGGCCGGGCAGATCCTGCCCGAGCGCGTCGGCACCTACCTCGAGGATCTCGCCGACCGCTACCCCGGCATCTCGCTCTGCCTCGAGCTCAACGAGCGGTCGATGACCAGGGTCACCCCGGCCATCCGTGCCCAGGCCGACCGCCTGCGCGACCTGGGCCTGATGATCGCACTCGACGACTACGGCTCCCAGGATTCCTCGGTCGACGCCCTGGTCCGGATGCCCATGGACATCCTCAAAATCGACCGCAGCCTCGTCGATGACCTCGACGACATCCGCCAGCGCGAGGTGCTCACCGCCCTGCAGGGTTTCGGCGACAAACTCGAGTACTCGATGATCGTCGAGGGGGTGGAGGACGAGGCGATGGTGAACCACCTGAGTGCGCTGGGCATCCGCAGCGCGCAGGGGTTCCACTACGGCGTGCCGGAGAGCTTCGAACGGACCCTGGCGCGGCTGGAGCTGCACGGCGCCAGCGCGGTCGTTCCGCGCGTCGCGGCCGCGCGCCCCGCGGCGACCGAGGTGCCGGTGCCGGCGCCCCAGCCCTGACGGTTCGGATACGCCCAAACCGCTACCCTTGAATCTATGAGCACAGAGCAGGTCCCGTTCGAGGTGGAATCCCTCGTTCTCGACCTCGAACCCGAACGCCGGGCGGTGCTCTACCCGGTTCTCGACGCCGTGCGCGACGCCATGCCCCAGGGGTATCGGCTCGGGGTCTACGGCGGCATGCTCGGCTGGGCGGTTCCGCTGGAGCGGTTCAAGAACACCTACAACAAGCAGCCGCTCGTCTATGTCAGCCTGGCCGCGCAGAAGAACTACAACTCGCTGTACCTGATGGGCCTCTGCAGCTCTCCCGAGAAGGATGCCGCGTTCCGCTCCCAGTGGGAGGCCACCGGGCGCACGCTGAACATGGGCACGAGCTGCGTGCGGTTCAAGACCCTGGCCGACCTCGACCTGGACCTGATCATCCGCGAGGTCGCGAGCGTTCCGCTGGACGAGTACATCGCCACCTACGAGCGGCTGAAGAACCGCGTCTGAGGCGGTCGCTCCCGCTTCAAACCCGAGGAACGGCCGCGCCGGAGGCCGTTGCGGGGCCAACCGTGACCTGCCGCGCCTGCGTCCCGGCGGGAGGCATCCGTCACCACCGATACAGTGGAAGAGTGAATCCAATGGCGAATGTCGATGTCGTTCTTATTGGTGGCGGCATCATGAGCGCCACCCTCGGTACCTTGATCAAGCAGTTGCAGCCCGACTGGACCATCGAGGTTTACGAGCGACTCGGGGAGGTCGCGCAGGAAAGCTCCAACCCGTGGAACAACGCGGGCACCGGCCATGCCGCTCTGTGTGAGCTGAACTACATGCCCGAGGCGAAGGACGGCACCGTCACCGCGGCCAAGGCCGTGGCCATCAACGAGCAGTTCCAGATCAGCCGCCAGCTCTGGGCGCACCTGGTCGAAACGGGCGTGCTGCCGGCGCCCACGAACTTCATCAACTCCACCCCGCACATGACCTTCGTGCACGGCAAGAGCAGCGTCGAATACCTGCGCAAGCGGTTCGCGGTGCTCAAGGGCGAGCCCCTGTTCCAGGGCATGGAGTACAGCGAGGACCCGGCCGTGATCGGCACCTGGACCCCCCTCCTCACCCAGAAGCGCTCGAAGAAGCAGAAGATCGCGGCGACCCGGATCGTGTCGGGCACCGACGTGGACTTCGGCGCCCTCACCCGCTACCTCTTCGACAACCTCAAGGCCGAGGGTGTGGGCGTGCACACGAACCAGCAGGTCACGGGCGTGAAGCAGCTGAAGGATGGCACGTGGAAGCTCAATCTGCGCCGCCTGGTCGGCAACCACCCCAGCACCGTCAAGGCCCGGTTCGTCTTCGTCGGCGCGGGCGGCGGCGCCCTGGCGCTGCTGCAGCAGAGCGGCATCCCCGAGATCAAGGGTTTCGGCGGGTTCCCGATCAGCGGGCAGTTCCTGCGCACCACGAACCAGAAGCTCGTCGCGCAGCACCACGCCAAGGTCTACGGCAAGGCCGCGAAGGGCGCGCCGCCCATGTCGGTGCCGCACCTCGACACCCGCGTGGTCGAGGGCGAGACCTCCCTCTTGTTCGGCCCGTACGCCGGCTTCACCCCCAAGTTCCTCAAGTCCAGCAGCTGGCTCGACCTGCCGTTCTCGATCCGCGTGCACAACCTCGGACCGATGCTCTCGGTCGCGATGCATAACTTCGGTCTGATGAAATACCTGATCGGCGAGGTGTTCGCCTCGAAGAAGACGAAGCTGAAGGCGCTGCAGGAGTTCATCCCCACCGCGAAGATCGAGGACTGGGAACTCATCACCGCCGGACAGCGCGTGCAGGTCATGAAGAAGGATCCGGAGCAGGGCGGCGTGCTGCAGTTCGGCACCGAGGTCATCACCTCGGCCGACGGCACCATCGCCGGGCTGCTCGGCGCCTCCCCGGGAGCCTCGACCGCGGCCCCGATCATGGTCGAC
>DATISQ010000038.1:0-3544 GCA_035581905.1 Cryobacterium sp. | reverse complement strand
CTCGGACACGGCACCGTTCGCGTGTCGACCATCGCCGGGGGCACGGATGCCGCCACCGTCGCGTCCGCTTGCACGCTCACGATCGAGCGGCGCATGCTGCCCGGCCAGAGCCCCGACCAGGTCGAGGCCGAGCTCCGGGCGCTGCTGGAGCGGCTCGCCGGCGAGGTCGCCGGGTTCCGCTTCCGGCTCACCCGGCTGGTGGCGCGCGCGGCGTTCGAGGCCGATCCGGACTGGCCGATCGTGCGGCTGCTGGCCCGGCGGGCGGCGGAGGTGCTCGGGCGCCGGCCGGATGTCCGCGGTGAACCGTTCTGGACCGACGCCGGACTGCTGCACGAGGCCGGCATCCCCTGCCTGGTCGTGGGCGTGGCCGGAGGCGGAGCGCACGCCGACACGGAGTGGGCGGACGCGGCATCCGTCGACGCGCTCACCGAGATCCTGACCCGCACGATCGCCGACTTCTGCGCCTAGCCGTGGCGTGCGAGGCCGATCCCGCTGGCGAGTGCGGCCGATCCCGCTGGCGAGTGCGGCCGAATTGTCGTTCTGCCCGTCGCTATACCGGCGATTTGCCCGCACTCGCGGCCGGGAGAGGGGAGGGGAAGGGGGAGAGAGGGAGAGAGGGAGAGAGAGGGAGAGAGAGAGGGGGGCAGGTGGGGTCGGCGGTTGTGTGGATTGTTGAACAATATGTAGGCTTGCCCGATCTCAGTGGCCGCCGGTGCTGACCTTCGTAGAAGTGAGCGCCCCATGGTTTCCAACGTCGTCCCCGCCGTTGCTCGAGCGACAACCGCCGGCGTGAAGAAGAAGAAGAAGTTGGGCGGCCCAGGCCGGTCGCAGCGCAGCGCCCTCCTCGGCGCCATGTTCCTGATGGCGACCAGCGCCGTCGGGCCCGGCTTCATCGTGCAGACCACGAGTTTCACGGTGCAGCTCGGTGCGGCCTTCGCGTTCGCCATCCTGGTCTCGATCCTGGTCGACATCGCCGTGCAGCTGAACGTCTGGCGGGTGATCGGCGTCAGCGGCAAGCGGGCGCAGGACCTGGCCAACACCGTGCTGCCGGGCGCCGGGTGGTTCCTGGCCGCGCTGATCGGCCTCGGCGGGCTCGTGTTCAACATCGGCAACATCGCCGGCGCGGGACTCGGCGTCAACGTGCTCTTCGGCCTCGACGCCAAGCTCGGCGGTATCCTCTCGGCGGCCGTGGCGATCGCGGTGTTCCTCAGCAAGCGGGCCGGGCTCGCCCTCGACAAGATCGTGGTGGTGCTCGGGGCCGTGATGATCCTGCTGATCGCCTATGTGGCGATCGTGTCGCATCCGCCCCTCGGCCTCGCGGTCAAGAATGCGGTGCTGCCCGACGACATCGACGTCCTCATCATCACCACCCTCATCGGCGGCACCATCGGCGGCTACATCACCTACGCCGGCGCTCACCGGATGATCGACGCCGGGGTCACCGGCTCGGCCAACGTGCGGCTGATCACCCGCAGTTCGGTGCTGGGGATCATCATCACCGGCGTGATCCGGGTGCTCCTGTTCCTCGCCATCCTCGGCGTGGTCGCCGGCGGCGTCGCGCTGACCAGCGACAACATGCCGGCGGAGGCCTTCCAGTCCGCAGCCGGCGAGATCGGGTTCAAACTGTTCGGCATCGTGCTCTGGGCCGCGGCCATCACCTCGGTGATCGGGGCGGCGTACACCTCGATCTCGTTCGTGACGAAGCCCACCACCTCGCCGCGCACGCGCAGCATCGCGACCGTTGTCTTCATCGCCGTGTCGACGCTGATCTACACGCTGCTCGGTCAGGCCCCGGCGACGCTGCTGATCATGGCCGGCGCGGTCAACGGGCTGATCCTGCCGGTCGGATTCGCCATCATCCTCTGGGTGGCCTGGCGCCGTCGCGACCTGCTCGGCGGCTACGTCTACCCGAAGTGGCTGCTGGGCATCGGCGCGCTGGCCTGGCTGCTGACCCTGTTCCTCGGCTACCAGTCGCTCGGCGGGCTCGCGAAACTCTGGGTCTAGCGACGGATGCCGCCGACGGCTGCCGTACGACGGCATCCGCTGTGTGCGTCGTGCGCGTTTGCGCCCCGTTGTCCTGGGCCTGTGTTGGCCCCTGTCTCTCGCGCAGGCCTCGGCCCGGGTGCCCAGGGCCGGGCGGCAGTGCAGCTAGCGGTCGGACGAGGCCACGACAGACAGCAGCTGGTCCTCGGCGCGCTGCAGGTAGCCGGTGAGCAGCGCCGCGGCATCCGTCGACCGGCCGGACGCCAGCAGCTCGATGATGCGGGCGTTGTCGTCGACGTACGGCGCGTGGAAGGTGGCCTCCTCGGCCATCGAGTGGAAGACCAGTCGCATCTCGGCCAGCACCTGCGCCATCAGCAGGTCGAGGCGGTCGCTGCCGGCCAGGGCGACCACGCCGGCGTGGAAATCCTGGTTGGCGCCGGCCATCCCGGGGATCGACCCGGCGGCGCGAGCCGTCCGCGCCCGCGCCACCGCCTGGCGCAGCCCGTCCAATCGGGCCGGCGTGAGTTCGGCGGCCGGCGTGAACGCCAGGGCACCGGGCTCGAGGTAGCGCCGCACCCGGTAGATCTCCCGGATGTCGTCGGCGGTGGGCAGTGCGACGTGGACACCCCGGTTCGGGATGCGGATGACCACCCGTTCGGCGCTGAGGGTCGCGAAGGCCTCGCGCAGAGTGTTGCGCGAGACGCCGAGGGCCTCGCAGAGCGCCTCCTCGGGGAGCTTCGTGCCGGGCGGCAGGTGGCCGGCCGCGATCCGGTCGCGCAGCACCCCCGACACCCACAGGCCGGTCTCGGCGTGCCGCGCCGAAATGGTGTGGTGACGCAGGTCGGCGAGGGTCTCGGCGAGTGTCATGGTGCCCACGATACCGCCCGGTCAGAGCGGTGGTCCGAGGCCGGGGCGGGAGTTCGGCAGAGCAGCGGCAGGATGCGCTCAGTCCCCGATCGAGGCGACCGCGCTGTCCACCGCCACCGGGTCGCCGGGCTGAACCAGCTGGTCCCGCAGGGTTCCGCTGCGGTGCGCCACGACGATGGACTCCATCTTCATGGCCTCGAGCACGAGCACCGGGTCGCCCGCGGTGACGAGCGCGCCGGATTCGATCAGCCACTTCACGACCGAGCCGCCCATGCTGGCCCGGAGGGTGTCCGGGTCTGCAGCGGTGGCGGGGGCGGGGGCCGAGGCCGGGCCGGCGGCGAGGCCGTCGGCCGCGGTGGCGGCGTCTGCCGGGCTGCCGGATGCACTGCCGCCGGCACCGCTCCCGGCACCCAGCCCGGCACCCAGCCCGGCACCCGGCGCGCCGCCCAATCCGCGCAGGAGACCCTCGAGCAGGGCGGCAGGCAGGCCGAGCGCCATCCGTCGCCCGTCGACCTCGATGCTGAAGGTGTGGCGCGGGGCTTCCGGCGCCACGGGGTTGAACTGGGGGTCGCTGGGCAGCTCCTGGTCGAAGTCGGCCTGGATCCAGCCGGTGTGCACGCCGAGGTGGTCGGGGGCGGTGAAAGCCGGCGAAACGACCACGGCGCGGTGGAACGGCAGAACGGTGGGCAGACCG
>DATISQ010000037.1:0-15171 GCA_035581905.1 Cryobacterium sp. | reverse complement strand
GCGGTCCTGGCTGCTCGCCTCCGACAAGCGCTCGATGGTCTACGTCTGGTCACCGCTGGTGCTGGTGATCCTGCTGGTCACGTCGACGGCCGAAAGCACCGTGCTGGTCGACTTCGGCTGGCTGCTGCTGCTGATCTGCGCTGTCAAGGCCGCGCAGGGCAAGAGCTGGCGCAGCCTGTTGCAGCCCACCCCGCACCGGCACCCGGAGAACTGAGCGCGGCCCGAGCGTGAGGCGCGCGGCTCAGGGCGTGCGGCGGCGCTGCGCCACCAGCCGGAAGACGTCCGCGTGCTCCCGGCCGCAGCGCTCCCAGCTGAACTCCGCCGCCCGGGCCACTCCGCGGCGCCCGAGCTCGGCCGCGTTGGCCAGGGCCCGCTCCACGGCATCCGCGATGGCCCGCGGGTCGGTGGGGTCGAACATCTCCGCGGCGTCGCCGCAGATCTCGGGCAGAGAGCCGGCATTCGACGACGCGACCGGGCATCCGGATGCCATCGCCTCCAACGGCGGCAGGCCGAAGCCCTCGTAAAGGCTCGGGAAGACCACGGCCGCCGCGTTCCGGTAGAGCTCGGCCAGCTCGCTGCCGCTGACGTGCCCCCGCCAGTCAACGCCGGGCGGCAGCTCGCCGAGGCGGTGCAGGTCTCCGCCGGTGAGCACCAGGCGCAGGTCGGGCCGGTGCTGCCGGAGCAGGGCGAAGGCTTCGAAGAGGCGGGCGTGGTTCTTGTGCGGCCAGGCGCGGGCCGGGTAGAAGAGGAAGTCGCCCCGCGCCCCGAGGTTCGGCGTGAACTGTTCCCGCTCGGCACCGAGGTGCGCCACGTGGATTCGGCCCGGATCGATCCCGAGGTGGTGCACGATGCGGGCCTTGGTGAACTCGCTGATGGTGATCACGGCATCCGCCCGGCGCGCGGCCCGGTCGTAGGTCAGCCATCGGAACGCGCGCTCCGCCGGGGTGAACAGCTCGGGCAGGTCGAGGTGCTGCACGTCGAAGATCATCAGCACGAACGCCTGGCGCCTGCTCGGCCGCGGCACGGGCACCGTGAACGGGAAGTACACGACCTCGGCCCCGCTCATCAGGGCGCGCGCCCGGCGGGCGTGGCCGAACGCCGAGAGCATGCCCCGGATGCGCGCCTTCGACCCGGTGCCGCTATGCACCCCGGCGACGACCGTCTCCTGGGCCTCCTCGCTCCACCCGGCGGCGTTCGAGGGCACGTAGACCGTCACATCGACGTCGGGCCGGCGGGCGAGCTGTTTGGCCAGTTCCCGGGCATACGTCTCCCCGCCGCCCATCGCCCCGGGGTACATGGTGAGTACCGAGAGGGCGACGCGGAGGCGAGCGGATGCGCCCGGCCGGGCACCAGGCACGGTCACCATCAGCTGCCGAAGGACTCCCGCAGCGCGTCGATGCCGGCCTCGGTCTCCCCGTCGAAGACGATCTTGCCGTGGGACAGCACGATCACGCGGTCGCACAGGTCGGCGATCTGGCCGGCGGAGTGCGACACGAACACGATCGTGCGGCCCTCCTGCTGGAACTCCCGGATCTTGTCCATGCACTTCTTCTGGAACGGCTCGTCACCGACGGCCAGCACCTCGTCGACCAGCAGGATGTCCGGGTCGACGTGCACGGCGATCGCGAACGCGAGCCGGACGTACATTCCGGAGGAGTAGAACTTGACCTGCGTGTCGATGAAGTCGCCGATTTCGGAGAAAGCGACGATCGAGTCGAAGTAGTCGGCGGTCTGCTGCTGGGTCAGACCCAGGATCGACCCGTTGAGGAAGACGTTCTCCCGGCCGGTCAGGTCGGGGTGGAACCCGGCGCCGAGCTCGAGCAGCGCCGCGAGGCGGCCGCGCCGCTCGACGAAGCCGTCATTGGGCTGGATGATCCCGCCGATGACCTTGAGCAGGGTGCTCTTGCCGGAGCCGTTCGCTCCGACCAGCCCGACACTGGTGCCTGCCGTGATCTCGATGCCGATGTCGCGCAGGGCCCAGAAGTCTTCCTTGTGCTGCTTCGAGCGGCCGAAGTTCACAATGCGCTCCTTGAGCGACTTGTCCTTGCGGATGATGAAGCGCTTGGAGACATCCTTCGTGCGGATGACGACCGGGGCGTCCTTGATGGGAGGTCTCTGAGGAAGAAGTGTCATTAGATCTCCTGCGCGAAGTTGCCTTGGAGCTTCTGGAAGACGCGCTGGCAAATGATGAGGAATACGAAGCCGACGACGGCCGTCACGAGCAGGCGCAGGTCGAGGTCCGGCGGCCACGGCTGCGGGCCGACGACGGCGTCGCCCAGCGTGCGGGTCTCCGAGCCGGCCTGCCACAGGCCCTTCTGGAAGGCGAGCACGGCGACGGTGACCGGGTTGAGCAGGTACACCTCGATCAGCCACGGGGCGCGGGAATTGGTGATCGCACCCACGACCAGCGACCACGAATAAACGATCGGTGACGCCCAGAAGAGGATGAGCATGGCAACCTCGACCAGGTACTGCACGTCGCGCAGGTACACGTTGAGGGCCGAGAGCAGCAGCGCGAACGCGACTCCCCAGACCAGCACGATCACGATCGCCACGGGCACGTAGAGCAGGTTCCACGACAGCGGGAACTGGCCCAGCAGGATGGTGGCGCCCACGAGCACGACCATCTGGATCACGAAGTTGAAGATGGCCGACCCGGTGGCGGCGAGCGGGAAGATCTCCCGCGGCAGGTACACCTTCTTGATCAGGCCGGCGTTGCCGATGATCGACATCGTTCCAGTCGATACGATCTCGCTGTACAGACCCCAGATGGTGAGGCCGGTGAAGACGAAGATCGCGAAGTCCGGGATGCCGCGGGCGGCACCGAGGAACTGGCCGATGGCCACGTAGTAGATCAACAGCATGGTCAGCGGCCGGATCAGGCTCCAGATGAAGCCCAGGCTGCTGTCCTTGTAGCGGGCCTTGAGCTCGCGTCGGATCAGAAGGTCCAGGAGTTCGCGGTGTGCCGCGATCTCCTTGATCGAACCCCAGAATCCGCCGATCAGGCCACCGCCGGCCACCGCCGATTTCTGGAACGGCAGCGACTTGAGTCGGTCTGCGCGTTCTTGGGCAATGCTGGTCATATAGCTCCGTGATTGTGATGGACGATGAGCCGTCCGTCGGTCGAGTCTACGAGGATTTGTGAAAGTACTCCCACACCTCGGTGGCGTAGTCGTTCCAGCCCTTGTTCTCCCGGCGAGCGGCCTCGTCGCGCAGGCGCTGGTTCACTGCCGGGTCGAACATGGCCTGGGCGAGTCCGCCGGCCAGTGACGCGTCGACGCGCGGGTCGATCAGAATCGCGCCGCCCTGCTCGCAGATTTCCTTCATGCTGCCGAAGTCGGAAGTGACCACGGGGGTGCCCACGGCCAGCGACTCGGCCACGGGCAGGCCGAAGCCCTCGTTCAGGGACGGGAAGACCGTGCAGGCCGCGGCCCGGTAGCCGCCCCAGAGCAGGGCGTCGGAGATCGCCGAGATCGTCTGCACCGGCCGGCCGCGTTCCTGCATCTGCTTGAGCTGGGTGGTGAACGCCTGCCCGCCCCACGAGTTGCCGCCGACGAACGACAGGCAGAATTCGTGCCCCTCGCGCCAGAGGAGCTCGGCCGCGCTCAGCACGGCGAGGTGGTTCTTGCGGGGCTCGTGGCTGCCCACGCAGAGCAGCAGCGGCAGCCCGTCGATGACGAGCGACTTCTTCGCCGACGCGAGTTCGGCGTCGGTGACGGTTCCGGCATCGGCCGGCAACAGCACCGGCTCGATCTCGGGGCCGGTGAGGCCGGCGCCGGACAACATCCGTCGCCAGCCGCGGTATTCGAGGGCGGCCGCACCGGAGATGGTGGCGACCTTGTCGAACCGGGCGACAGCGGCGAGGTTCTTCGCGAACGCCCCGCCCATGCCCTGGCCGGTCGTCTCGGCCGAGGTGAGGGGCACGCAGTCGAAGCCGATCACGTAGGAGGCGTTGCCGGAGAACTCCGCGAGGGCGGAGATGCGGGCGGTGCGCTCGTCTTCCACGGCGAGCTCGGGAAGGATGTAGGTCGAGCGCCACGGCACGGTGACCTCGGCTGTTCCCTCGCTCTCAGCATCCGGGTAGGTGCCGTACAGGGCGTTCGCCCGCTCCTGCGTGGACAGCTCGCGCAGCGCGCCGAACGCGGAACCCCAGCCCACGAGCAGCAGCTCGTGCGACTGCGACCACTGTTCGATGGTCTTGCGCACCACGCGCTGGATGCCGGTGGCCAGGCCGGTGCGCGCCGTGTGGTGCACGTCGACGAACGTCGCCCCGGTGACCACCCGCACGGGACGCACCGGGTGCAGGCCGAAAATCCCGCGCCGCACCGGGGCGTGCGCGATCTCCTTGAGCACGGATGCCGCCCCGTCGAGACGGATCCGACGGATTCCGTCGACGACCTGGTCGCGCGTGGGGAACTCGGCGTGCAGCACGGCCAGGGCCAGCCACATGGTGTCGGTGGCCGGCACGACGAAGTGCGTGGCCACGCGGCCGAGGAGCGCGGCCTCGTCACCGGTCAGGTCGATCGACGGGTCCAGCGCAGCCAGCAGGACACGGAGACGGTCGATCGTGGTCTGGTTAGACATCCAGTTCCCCTCTCAGGGGCAGGACGAGCTGGTCCCATAGTTCGTTCGCGTAGTCGTCCCAGGTGCGATCCGACCGGGCGGCGATCTCGGCGTGGAGACGGTTCAGGATGTCGTCGCCGGTGAGCAGGGAGCGCATGGCCACGACGAGTTCGTCGTCGTTGCGCGGGTCGACCACGAGGCAGCCTCCGCCCCGGGCGATTTCGGCCGTGCTGCCGTAGTCGGTGGTGATCACGGGCGTGGCGAACGCCAGCGACTCGGCGACCGGCAGCCCGTAGCCCTCGTGCAGCGACGGGAACAGCGAGAACCGGGCTTCGCGGTAGGCCGAGAGCAGAACCTCGTCGTTGACCCCGCGGAGAACCTCGATCTGGCGGCCGTTGCGCTTCAGCGCCCGCACCCGCTTGTCGAATTCGCGGGTGTAGAGGATGCTGCCGCCACCGATGAAGCGCAGGCGGAACGCCACGCCTTCGCGCCAGAGCAGCTCGGCCGCGAACAGCACCGCGAGGTGGTTCTTTCGCGGTTCCTGGCTGCCGATGCAGATGACGAGCGGATCGGTTCCGGTGGCTCCGATCGCCTCGGCGTCGCCGTCGGGGGCATCGATCGGAAGGCTCACCTCGACCGTCTCCGGGCCGACGAGACCCTGCGCGGGCAGGGCGGCGGCGAAGCCCGCGAATTCCTCGGTGGCCGCGGCACTGATGCCGGCCAGGCGATGGGAGTGCTTGAAGATGGTGAGGTAGCGCACGAAACGTTCGGTCTCGTTGGAATCGAGCGTGTCGGCGCTGACGACCGGGATGGCGTCGTAGCCGACGAGCCCGACCCGGTTGCCCGAGTACTCGGCGAGGGCGGCGAGAGCACTGCAGAGGGCGGCCTGCGGCACCTCGGGCAGGATCACGACCGATGTGAACGGGATGATGACGCGGTAGACCTCAGGGTCGACCGGCGGCTGATCCCGGCCGGGCTCCGTGTAGGTGTTCCACTCGATGACCCGGCTGCGTTCGAGCGGGGTCATGCTGCGCATGGCGCCGCCGTTGGCGGTCCACGCCACGAGCACGACGTCGCGGGTGGCGTTCCACCGGGACATGGTCTGGCGCACAACACGCTGGATTCCCGTGTTGTGCCGGTGGTTGGCGCAGAAGTCAACATCGACGACGGTTCCGCCGGACACGACCTCGACGCCCTTGTCGAGGTCGTCGAAGCGAACAGCCGAGTCGAAGCACGCTTCCAGGAAAGCCGCGGAGATCTTGGTCGGGGAGGCCAGGGCGATCGCGCGCCGGGTCATGCGCACCTGGTCGGCGTTCGGGAAGGAGGCCGTGACCCCGGCGATCAGCAGCCAGAGCAGGTCGGTGCTCTCGCTCGCTTTCGCCTCGGTGACCAGCCGGGCCAGCAGCGGCCCCGCACCGCGCTGAACGAGCGCGTCGACGTCAGCTTGCTCGCTGAGGAAGTAGGGCGCGACTGTCGCGAGGCGACCGAGCAGGGCCTGGGACAGGCCGGGGCGGTCGATTTCTTCGGACTGGTCCAGCTCAGCCCAGCTCAACGCCGGCGCCCGATGAAACGGCGACGGAGGTCGGCCACGGCCAGCTGGGACACCCGGGCCACGCCGACCTGGGCGGCCTTCAGCTGCACCTTGCGCACGAATCGCAGCGGCTTGGTGATACGCCACGACACGGTGCCGTGCATCTGCCCGAGAATACGGGACTCGGTGCCGACAACCTCGAGCCAGGAATCGACGGACTCGTTGGAGCGGGCGTCGAGTTCGTCGCGTAGCCTGTCCCGTTCGGCCTCGGCCGCGGCCAGTCGTGCGGCAAGATCTGCCTGAGCGGCTGCCTCGTCGGTCAGGGGAGTGCCGGCCGTTGGACCGTTGAATTGGCTTTCAGACATTGCCTCATTGTACGGCAGCGGCGGCGCACGCTGATCCTGAACAGGAAACGTGTGTGACTAGACGGCGCCGACGTCAACTGCGCCACCGAGCAGAGACTGCGCAGGTTCCCGGTATCCGATCTCGCTGAACCCGCGCGAGGCGGACTCCAGAGTCGTGATGCTGGAGAGTGCGCAACGTCGTTTCCGGGGATCGTGCGCGAGGCGGTGACCGACGGCGCGGCGATGGGCGATCCAGATGGGCAGCTGATGGCTCACCAGCACCGTCGCACCCCCGTCGCCGGCGCTGACCTCGCGCAGGAGGCTGTCGACTCGGTCGGAGACCTCGGCAAACGGTTCGCCCCAGCTCGGTCGCAACGGGTTGACCAGAAAGCGCCAGGCCGCAGGCTTCGCAAGGATCGACAGCGACATCTCGAATTGGCCGCCTTCCAGATAGCTTTCGGCCTCGATGATGCGCGCATCAGTTTCGATTTCGAGACCGAGGAGGCGTGCGATCGGCTCGGCGGACTCGACAGCTCGCTCCAGCGGTGAACAAATCACCCGGGAGATTCGCTGGACCCCGGAGTCCTGGTCCCGGGCAGCAAGCTCCTCGGCCGCCAGCATCGCCATCTTCCGGCCCCGATCAGACAGATGGAAACCAGGCATCCTGCCGTAGAGCACCCCGTCCGGGTTCTCCACCTCGCCGTGCCGAACAAGGTGAACGATTCTTCCAGCCACGTCGATGCCTTCCGTCAGCCTGGCCACCGGGAGCAGCCCCGTGGATAGCACTACACGATATCGCGCCGACCTCCGGGTACCCGCCGACCGGCGACACCTCGCGTCGGAACGAGAAATCCGTGTCCCCCGCGCGCGCGCCACGGCGCCACCTGATGGGCGCTCACCTATGCTCAACACCGGTGGGCTTTTTCTCCGTCCGGTTTCTTCCTGAGAGACCGTCGGCGGCATCCCGCATGAAGGCGCGTGGCGGATGTGTCAACGAGGGGTGTTGGCACGGAGCTCCTCCATGTGCCGCCCCTACGGAGTGGAGATGTATGAAGAAGCGATGGAGAACCCTGCGATCAGTCGCCGTCCTGGTGACGATGGTCCTGGCCGGCACAGTCGCGGTGACCCTCGGTCAACCGGCGGAGACCGCGGAGGCCGCGGACATGGGGCAGTTCCGTGCCGGCAACCTGATCAGCGACGATACGTTCTTCAATTCGTCCGCCCTGAATGCCGCCCAGGTTCAGCAGGTTTTGACCGACCGCCTGGGTACGTGTCGCGGCACGAACGGGATGCCCTGCCTCAGGGACTACAGCCAGGCAACGGCGTCCATTGCCGCCACCGCGTACTGCCAGTACTACGCGGGACAGTCCAAGGAGACGGCCGCCCAGATCATCCAGCACGTTGCAGTGACCTGTGGCATCAACCCTCAGGTGCTGCTGGTCCTGCTGGAAAAGGAAACGGGGCTCATCAGCAACACAGCACCCACGTCCCTTCTCTACCGGAAGGCGATGGGTTACGGCTGCCCCGATACGTCCGATTGCGACTCCACCTATTACGGCTTCTTCAATCAGGTCTATAACGCTGCCAGCCAGTTCCAGCGCTACTCCAAGACCAGTTCGTCGTGGCGGTACCAGCCCAAGCGCTACAACACCGTTCAATGGCACCCCAACACCGCCTGCGGATCCACGTCGGTCTACATCGAGAACCAGGCGACGGCCAATCTGTACAACTACACGCCGTACCAACCGAATTCGGCCGCTCTGGCCAACCCGTACGGCACCGGCGATGCCTGTTCCTCCTACGGGAACCGCAACTTCTGGCGAATCTTCACCGACTGGTTCGGCAACCCCACCGAGGGCAATCTCCGGGCGCCCTCCTTCGAAGGCGGCTCCACCAACGGCTGGGGAGCCAGCAACGGGTTCATCAATCAGGCGGTCGTGAACAACCCCGGACAGGCTCAGGACGGCAACTGGTTCCTCGCCACCAACACTTCGACGACCTATCGCGCGATGTCCCAGGACGTGCGCCGCAATGTGGATGTCGGGGAACAGGCCACCGCGAAGGTCTGGGTACGGTCGGAATCCGCACGCCCGTTCACCGGGGTGGTCGCCCTCTGGGGCCTGGGCGGGGCGAGCACGGAACAGTCCAGCACCACATTCACCGTCACCGACACCTGGCAACAAATCACGGTCAAACTGCCGATGCGGCAGTCCTCGCACACGATCGTTCGGCTCGATGTCTATCTGCTGAGCACCGATGGCTCTCTCTGGATGGATAACGCATCGCTTGACTTCGGTGCCGCACCGCCGATCCAGAACGCCCTGCAGAGCCCCTCCTTTGAGAAGTCCTTCGCGGGCTGGGCCCCCGGGAACGGGTTCATGAACCAGCAGATCTATCAGGATCCCAGCATCGTGAAGCACGGATCGTGGTTCGCTGCGTCGAACACGCCCGTCGCCGGGAGATCGTTCGCACAGCTTCTCCCGGCACGCCCCGCTGTCGGTGAGCGTCACACCTTCAGCGTCTGGCTGAGGTCCCAGGACCCGGCGAAACCGTTCGTCGGCAAGGTGGCGCTCTGGGGTCTGGGCGGTGCCCGGAACATCGTGAACGTGACGGACTTCACAGTCACCGGTGAATGGCAGGAGGTTTCGGTCACGCTGGACATCAGTGCGGCTGACCTCCAGTACCTGAAAGCTGAGGTGTACCTGGATTCGACCGGCAACACCCTGTTCCTGGACGATGCGATGCTCGGCAAGAACCTCCTCACGGCCGGTTCGTTCGAGGGCGGTTCCTTCCAGAACTGGACAACCGGCAACGGCGTGCTGAACTACGCCGTGTACGCATCCAACGGCGGGAACCAGGCCAACCACGGCGGCTACTTCGCAGCGACGAACACCGGGACGGCCGGGGGTTCCCTCGCCCAGACCGTCAAGCGGAACGTCCCAGTCGGCGATTCCTACGTGGCGGAGGTCTGGGTGAGATCGGCGGATACGTCGAAGACGTTCTCCGGCACCCTGGCCCTCTGGGCGACTGGTGGAACAACCGAGGTTGCGAGTGCGGCGTTCACGGCCAACGGCACGTGGCAGCGAGTGCGAATCGAACTTCCGATCCGGAAGGACGACCACACCGCGCTCAAGTACGAGATCTATCTGGGCTCCACCGACAACACGCTGTTCATCGATGCGGCGCAAGTGTATTGACACCGTGATCGCCACGGCGGCGGCATGAGTATGGCCATCGACAGGTTCCTGTCGATGGCCATACTTTTGTGTTCCTGGTGCGGAACGATGCGCGAACTACCGCGATTCGTTGATTTCGTAGATCCACACGCCTTGATTGAGCGTCGGGATGACGTCGATCGACTCGTCCACGACCTTCTTCCAGTCCGTGCGGTCCGCCTCGATCAGGATGGTGTCGACGTCGTACTCGTCCAGATAGCCCTCGAAGGTGGACGCATAGTCGAATTCGAAGTTCCGGAAGAACAGTGCCTCCCCGACCGGGTCGGCCAGCGCTTCCGGAGCCTTCGCTCCACCCCCGTTGCCCGTCGGCATGTCGAAGGAGAAATCAAGCTCATCGACCCAGCGCATTCCCGGACCCCATTGGCCGGCAGGCAGCACGAGCACGTTGTCGCCGGGTTGGATCTCCGTGCTGATCTCACCGCTGGTGACGAATTCCGGGTCAGACGCGTTCGTGGGGAAACCCATCCGGGCGATGTCGGGGATGAGCAGCACGAACGTGAAGAAGACGATCCCGACGAGAGCAGCCCGATTGACGATCCGTTGCGCCCACGCGTGTGCGACGAACAGGCAGAGGGCCATGAAGACGAAACCGGTGAACCTGGACGGGAGCGCATGATCGAGACCGGGTACTGACAGGGCGGCCAACCACGGCATGGCGATCGTGCTGCGACCGTTGATGGTCAGGTACGGCCCGAAACTGAGGATGAGCGTCGCCACGGCGAAAATGCCGATTCCGGCGACAACGCGACCTCGGGCGAAGACGAGATAGACCACGAGGAAGACCAGGAACACAAAGGGAAGGTAGGCGCTGTTCTCCGCCTCGTTTCCGACCCACGTGCTGCGTGCGGCAGCGAAAGGTTCAGCGCCGAACCTCACGAGCGAGGTCGGCACGAAAATGTTCGTCACTTCGGTGCTGTACAGAGCCGGCGGGTTGCCGACGGTCTTGGGAATGCCTGAGCGCAGCGCCGCGAGAACGACGGGAAGGGCCAGTACCGCTCCCCCGACGACCCCGCCGACCATCCACGGCAGAACCCGAGTCAGACGCGAGCGCACCTCCGGCGTGGCGCAAATGAAGGCCACAACCAGAGCCAGGGCCGCGAAGACGGCCTCAACGACCATGAGCTCGGTCGAGGCACCCCCGGTGAAACCGACGGTGAGAGCGACTCCGACCGCGAGCCAGACCATCCTCAACGAGCCTTTCACGGCCCGAACGCTGAGGTACGCGATGAGCGGAAGACCGAAGATCCACATCAGGTTCAGGTGACCCAGCGCATGGGCGCTGAAGTAGGGACTCACAACGGCCAGGAGGCCGGCGGCGGTTGCGCCGACGACACTGCCGAACAGCTCTCGCGCCAGCAGGTACACGCACAGTCCACACAGGAAGATGGCGAGCAGGAATGCAGCGTTGTACGCGGCGGTCCCCCCGAACGCCAACGCCACCGGGGAGACGAGGAGGGAGACGGCCGGGATGGAGATCGCATTTCCGAGGTCCAGGCCGTCCGGCGCATACAGGTTCGGGGCGAAGAACGGGTCAACGAAGTTGACAAAGGCGTGTGCGTTCCAGGAGAGGTAATACGCGAAGGACTCCGAGTCGCCGGGGTTCGACAACCGCTTGTGCGCGAAATCGTCGAGGACAGGCCGCCCCCAGATGACCAGGACGGTGGAGAACAGAACCAGCGCAGGCCAGAGGTGGCTCGTTCGCCCGACCACCCGCTTCCAGAGCGGACGGGCAGTCACCTTCGGCGGTTCAGGAGGCGCCTCCACCGCTGTCACGACTGGTCTCCTTGAGCGGCGGGACGCCAGCTGCTGACCGAGGCGAACAACTTGGCGTACTCACTCACGGTCTTCTCCCGCGAGTACTCGAGATTGGCGACACGTGCCCCCTCGTCGGAGTCCAGCGGATCCGTTTTGAGCCGCTCCAGCGCGGCGGTGATGTCCGCCGCGTTGCGGCGGCGCACGACGACGCCGAAACCCGTCGTCTGCACGGGCGTGCGCACGCCGGGCAGGTCCGAGGCCAGGGCCGCGACCCCGGCCTTCATCGCCTCAACCTGCACGATGCCGAAGGCCTCGAATGAATTGACGGAGGGTAAGGCGAAAACGTCCAGTGACGCGTAGAAATCCTCGAGCTCAGCTTCGGTGAGGAAACCGAGGAGCTTGATCCGGGAGTCCTCGCCCATTCGTTCCTTGACCTGGTTGACGACACTTCCGCCGGCGACATTCGTGTAATCACCGGCGATGAGAAGGCGCGCCTCGGGATCCGCGAAGTCCTTGAACCCCTCCACGAGGTATTCGAGGCCCTTCTCCTCGACCAGCCGCCCGAGAAAACCGACGTGCAGTCCGTCGCCTCCGCGGAACGAGGGAGAGCCGGAGGTGAGCCTGCGCGTGGGTGGAGAGATCGCATGCCGCTTTGATTCCGGCATCGCCGCCCGCAGCCGGGACAATTGCGCGTAGTCATTGCTGGAGACTGCAACCGCTGAACTCTTCCGAAGGGCGATGCGGTTCGACGCATCCATCACCTTGGTCTGCAGCGTGTTCACGAGGCCCTTCGGCATCGAGATATCACACTGGTAGGTGGCGACCATCGGCGTCTTTCCCAGGCCGAGAGCAATCGCCCCGCTTTCAATCATCGGCAGGTGCAGGTTGACGACGCGGGCGCTTCGCCCTGCCCGGATTGCCGTGGAGACGAAGGTAGGACTGATGAGCCCCTTGCCGATCCGGCCGACAACCGGAGTGCGGATCACTCGCACGCCGTTGATCACTTCCCGGAGCGGGAGGCTGTCATCGTGCTGGCAGGTCACCACCAGGACGCGAGCACCCTGGGCGACAAGGTCTTCGGCGACCAGACGAGCCGCCTCCGTCAATCCGCTCACGTACGGCGCATAGTAGTTCAGCGCCATCACAACGTCGTTTCTGACCGCCATGGATTGGTCCTTTCAGTTGTCCCGACCGCCGACACTACGGGAGGGAACGGGCTAAGTTAGGGCCCCGACTCGACAGGGCGGCCCTCAGGAGCAGCAGCCGATTGCCGCCGCATGCGCCCACCGGTCAGTCGGTGGCCTCGGAATCGCTGGGCCGCCCAGCCGTGTCCCGGGCAAACGATCGCAGCAACGCCCAGACAAGTTGAATCAAAGCAATGCTCGATCCAACTATAAGCGGGACGGTAGAACGGGTGAGGCTGTCCTCGAACGCCAGCAGGCTCAAGGCGGCAGGAACGAGCGCACTCAGCCAGGCGCGGAGCACCAGAGAATGGCGCCCGGTCGCCAATGCCCCGTCAGACGCGACGAGAGCGATCAGGAACACAGCGACCCCCACACTGACGAGAAGGATGCCCCCTTCGGAGAGAACCAGCGCGGGCCCGAACAGCAGGGCCGTCACCCACGGTCCGAGGGTGAGCATCCCGATCACAATGACGATTCCGATCCCGGTTGCGGCGCCGACGGCGAAAAGCACCGTCGCGCGCGCATCCTTGAACCGGCGATCCTTCCACTGGGCCGAGAGCCTCGGAATGTACAGGATCTGCAGCACCTGATAACCGAAGATCGGGATGCGGGCGATGGAAATACAGGTCAGAATCTGCGCGGCCAGAACCTCGTCGCCGGGGCCCGAGAGCGCCTTCGCCACGAGAACCCCGCTGTTGAGCAGAATCTGAATCGACAGGGCGGCGACGATGAGCCGGCCGAATCGGGACAGGAACAGCCCGAACGCCGGCCGGTCGCGTCCCAGCCATGTGCGGTCGCGGCCGAGCAGTCCCGGTATGACCGAGAGCCCGGCAGCCAGGCCGATGACGCAGGCGAACCAGAAGCTCCCGGTCAACCCGACCATCACCAGCGCCACGGGCAGCACGACGCGCAACAGCCCCTCGAGCGCCACGACGACCGAGTACGACGATGTTCGCCCCGAACCGGACAGGAACCCGCGAACCGGGAACTGCACGGCATACCCCGCAAAGGAGATGGCCAGCGCAACGACGAGAAGAGGAGAACCGAGGTAGTCCACGCCGGAGGGGGTCAGGAACACCAGCGAGAGCACGCCGAGCAGCAAGGCGCAGCCCACGGATGCTGCCATCACGATCCGGGCGAAACCTCCCGTCCGTACGATCGGCCGTCCGGCCGTCTCCCGCGCCGTTTCCTGCTCGAGCGGGTAGAACACGCCGAGACCGACGACGACGGTGAGCGACCAGAACACGGCGAAGTCGGCGTAGTCCGCCGTCGACGTGTTCTTCGCCACGACGATCAGCAGCACGTAACTGCCCAGGCCGGACAGGAGTGCCGCCGCCGCGATGATCGCCGTTCGCGCGACCGCACTGAAAGTCACACGAGTTCGCACTGTAAAGTCCTAGGGGTAGTCGGAGAAGCCGATGCAACAGTAACAGCGCTCGAGTGAACCCAAAGGATCCGTCCGTGCATATGCCCCCTCTGCTCAAGGCGGTACGTCCTCGTCAATGGCTCAAGAACGTTCTCGTGGTCGCCGCCCCCTTAGCCGCCGGCCAGCTGTTCTCACCGGATGTGCTGCTGATCACGGTGCTGAGCTTCGTGGTCTTCTGCGCGGCGTCGTCGGGCGTCTACCTCATCAACGACCTCCTCGACGTGGAGTCCGACCGGGTACACCCCGAGAAGTGCAAGCGGCCCATCGCCTCCGGAGCGCTGGGCATCCGTACCGCGATGGTGGCCGGAATCGTCCTGCTGCTGGGCGCCCCGGTGGCGGCCTTCTTCCTGTCTCCCGGCCTGGCCATCGTCATCGTGACCTACGAGGCCCTGCAGATCGCCTACTGCATCTGGTTCAAGCATGTTCCGGTCGTCGACCTTGTTCTGGTCTCGAGCGGGTTCCTGCTGCGGGCCATCGCCGGCGCGGTCGCCGTCTCGATCGTGCCGTCCCAGTGGTTCCTCCTCGTGGCCTCGTTCGGCTCCCTCTTCATGGTGGCCGGCAAGCGATACTCGGAGAAGTTCGAATTCGAACACCGCGGTGGTGCCACCCGCCGGTCCCTCGAGGAGTACTCCCTCTCCTACCTGCGTTTCGTGTGGTCCGTCGCCGCGGGACTGGCCCTGATCGCCTACTCCCTGTGGGCGTTCGAACTCGGTAATTTCCTCTCCAACATCATCCCGGCGCTCTCGATCGTGCCGTTCAGCATGGCGATCCTGCGGTACGCCTACACCGTGGACAAGGGCACCGCCGGGGCCCCGGAAGACGTGGTTCTCGCCGACAAGCAGCTGCTCATACTCGGGGCAATCTGGCTTGTCACTTTCTCCATCTATGTGGCGAGCCGCTAAAGTCGTCTCCGGGCCGGGCTCGGCCTCGGCGGGGCCCAACTCCCGTTAGGATTGAAAGTCGAATCGTTCCCCATGGAAATGAAGAGGATTATGCCCCGCGCTCTCATCACTGGTATCACCGGCCAAGACGGTCTGTATCTCGCTGAACTGCTACTCGGGAAGGGCTACGAAGTCTTCGGTTTCATGCGTGGGCAGAACAACCCCAAGCGCGAACTGGTCGAACAGACAGT
>DATISQ010000036.1:0-3878 GCA_035581905.1 Cryobacterium sp. | reverse complement strand
GCAGAACTACATGTACGCCCTGCGCATCGACGGCGACTTCGAGTGGATCCGGATGCGCACGGTCGTCAAGCAGGAGAAGCCCTACCGCCCCATGGTGGAGGCCACCGACGAGGACGCGATCATCGAGCTGCATGACGTCTCCGGCGTCGTGGCCGGCTTCCGCACCCCGCTCTACGAGCAAGGCATCGGCGTGCCCGGCTGCCACACGCACTTCGTCACCGACGACCGCATGGCCGGCGGCCACGTGCTCGACTTCAAGCTGCGCTCCGGCACCGCGGCCCTGTGCCTCGGCACCGACCTGCGCCTGCAGCTGCCGCTGACGGATGCCTTCAAGAACGCCAACCTGGCCCCCGACGACCTCGAGTGGCAGATCCAGAAGACCGAAATGCACGCGTAACGCCGACGTACAATAGGCAGGTGACCGATTCCCTGCCTCCCTGCCCGGAGTGTTCCAGCGAATACGCCTACGAGATGGGCGCGCTGCTGGTCTGCCCGATCTGCGCGCACGAGTGGAGCAACGAACCGGCCGACCCGGCTGAGGCGGTCGAGGACACCACCGTCAAGGATGCCTTCGGTACAGTGCTCGCCGACGGCGACACCGTGAGCATCATCAGGGACCTCAAGGTCAAGGGCAGCGCTACCTCCATCAAGGTGGGCACGAAGGTTCGCAACATCCGCCTGGTCGATGGCGTCGGCGACCACGATATCGACTGCAAGATCGACGGGTTCGGCTCCATGCAGCTGAAGTCGAGCGTGGTGAAGAAGGTCTAGCGGCCGGAACCCCGCCCGGCCCGAACGTTCGACATCAGCGCCGCCAGATCGGTGCTCACCAGAACCCGCACCCGTTCCGCCCGCCGCTGCTCGTAGTCGGGCTCCCGGCGGTCGACGATCTGTTCGACCAGCCTGACGGCGAGCGCTGCGCCGAACTCCTCGCTGGCATCCGTTCGGGCCCGCTCGAGCAGACCGGCGACCTGCTCGTCGTCGGCGGCCACGGCCCGCAGGGCATCGGCAAGCTTCAGGTGCACCCGCCGCCGCAGGGCCAGGTGACGAACCTCGATCCGGTCATCGTCCGTGATCTCGAACGCACTCCGCTGCCGGCCCAGGTCCTTCCCCTGCCGACCGACGCGCTCGGCGTCTTCCACGTTCTGCCGAGCCAGCCGGTTCAGCTCGGAGCGCGCAGCCGCGGTGTAATCAGCCTCGGCGAAATCGCGGTGCTCGCGCAGGGCACCCACGAGGATGTGGTTCTTCACGGCCATGCGCACCGCGGAAAGCGCGATGAGCAGGCCCTCGTCGACAATCCGCTCAATGGAGGCCATGGCGATACCCTATGCCCCGCGCCCGTGCTGGGGTTTCATGGGCACCATGACGGCAGAAACCGAGGCTGCGACACGCTGGCCCACCATCCCCAAGAATGTTCGCGCCCTTTCGGTGCCGCCGAACCTGGTCGACTACGACGAGACCAGCGCCGCCTTCACCTGGGACGAGGCCCGGCACGCCCTCACGGGGCTACCCGGCAACCGGGGACTCAACATCGCCTACGAGGCGGTCGACCGGCACGCCGCCGGCGCCCGGGCCCAACACGAGGCCCTGCGCTTCGTGCGCGGCGACGGCACGACCCACTCCCTGACCTACGCGCAACTCGCCGAGCAGACCGGCCGCTTCGCCAGCGTGCTCCGGGGCCTCGGTGTCGGGCGGGGTGACCGGGTTTTTTCCCTCCTCGGCCGCGTTCCCGCGCTCTACATCACGGTCCTCGGCACCTTCAAGAACGCCAGCGTCTTCTGCCCGCTGTTCTCCGCCTTCGGGCCGGAACCGGTCCGCCAGCGGCTGCAGCTGGGTGGCGGCCGGGCGCTGGTCACGACTCGGGCGCTCTACCGCAAGAAAGTGGCGCCGATCCGGGACCAGCTGCCCGACCTGCGGCATGTCTTGCTGGTCGACGCCGACGGCCATCCGGAACCGGGCACGCTCGATCTGGTGGCCCTGCTGCTGGAAGCCCCGCCGTACGGCGAGATCGCCGCCACTCAGGGCGAGGACATGGCCCTGCTGCACTTCACGAGCGGCACCACCGGCACCCCGAAAGGCGCCATCCACGTGCACGACGCCGTGACCGCGCATTACGCGACCGGCCGGTTCGCCCTCGATCTGCACCCCGACGACGTCTACTGGTGCACCGCCGACCCCGGCTGGGTCACCGGCACTTCCTACGGCATCATCGCTCCGCTGGTGCACGGCGTGACCGCCATCGTGGACGAGGAGGAGCTGGACGCGGACCGCTGGTACCGGGTGCTGGCCGAGCAGCGCGTGACCGTCTGGTACACGGCGCCGACCGCCCTGCGGATGCTCATGAAGGCCGGTGCCGAACGGGCCGCCGGCCACGACCTGTCCGCGCTGCGGTTCGTGGCCAGCGTCGGTGAGCCGCTCAACCCGGAGGTCGTGGTGTGGGGCCAGCAAGCGTTCGGGCAGCCGATCCACGACAACTGGTGGCAGACGGAGACCGGCGGGATCATGATCGCGAACTATGCGGCCACGCCCATCCGGCCCGGCTCGATGGGGCGGCCGCTTCCCGGCGTCGAGGCCGCCCTCATCGCCCGCGACGAGCTGGGCGCGCCGCTGCTGCGGGACGGCGAGGTCGTGCTGGTGACCGAACCGGATGCCCTGGGCGAGCTGGTGCTGCGGCCCGGCTGGCCGTCGATGTTCCGCGGGTATCTGGGCGAGGAGGAACGCTATCGCCGCACGTTCGTCGGCGGCTGGTACCTCACCGGTGACCTCGCCCGACGGGATTCCGACGGGTATTACTGGTTCGTCGGCCGCGGCGACGACGTCATCAAGTCGTCCGGGCATCTGATCGGGCCCTTCGAGGTGGAAAGCTCGCTGATGGAGCACGAGGCGGTGGCGGAGGCCGGCGTGATCGGCATCCCGGATCCCGTCGCCGGCGAGGTGGTCAAGGCCTTCGTGGAACTGAAGCCGGGCTGGGAACCGAGCGAGGCACTGAGACTGGACATCATCGGCTTCGCCCGCAAGCGCCTCGGCCCGGCCGTGGCGCCGCGGGAGCTGGAGTTCACCACTTCGCTGCCCAAGACCCGCAGCGGCAAGATTCTGCGCCGGCTGCTCAAGGCCCGCGAACTGGGTCTGCCCGAAGGCGACACGTCCACCGTGGAGGTGCCCCGGTGAGCCCGGAGCGGGCGGAGCGCGCCGAGCGGGCCGCGGGCCGCATCGCGGCGCACCCGGAGCGCGCCCGGGATCTCCTGCACCAGATGCTGCGGGTGCGCCGGTTCGAGGAGAAGTGCGTCGAGCTGTACAGCGCCGCGAAGATCCGCGGGTTCATGCACGTCTACATCGGGGAGGAGGCGGTAGCGGCCGGCATTCTGGCGACGCTCGAACCGGAGGACGCCGTCGTGGCGACCTACCGTGAACACGGGCACGCGCTGCTGCGCGGGGTCTCCGCCGGCGCGATCCTGGCCGAGATGTACGGCCTCGAGCAGGGCTGCTGCCGGGGCCGCGGCGGGTCCATGCATCTTTTCGACGCGTCCACCCGGTTCTTCGGGGGCAACGCCATCGTCGCCGGCGGTCTTCCCCTCGCCATCGGTCTGGCTCTGGTCGACAAGATGGCCGGCCGCTCCCGCGTCACCGCGTGCTTCTTCGGCGAGGGCGCCGTCGCCGAGGGCGCTTTCCACGAGAGCCTCAACCTCGCGGCCCTCTGGCAGCTGCCGGTGCTGTTCTGCTGTGAGAACAATCTCTATGCCATGGGCACGGCGCTGGCGCGTTCGGAGTCCCAGACCGACATCGCGCTGAAGGCGGCGGCCTACGAGATCCCCGCCTGGCCGGTGGACGGCATGGATGTCCTGGCCGTCGAGGAGGCCGCCCGGCGCGCCGCGTCAGCG
>DATISQ010000035.1:0-2726 GCA_035581905.1 Cryobacterium sp. | reverse complement strand
GTGGGGTCTGTGGTGATTGTAGTCATGGACCCACTGCTGGTAGGTGGCAGCGCGGGCTTCGTCTGATGTGTAAGCAGCGGCGTAGGCCCATTCGGCTTCCAGGGTGCGGTTGAAGCGCTCGACTTTGCCGTTCGTTTGCGGCCGGTAGGGGCGAGTGAATTTGTGCTTGATTCCCGGGCCGAGCGCGGCGTGAAAAGTGCCCGAGCGGTAGCAGGAACCGTTGTCGGTGATCACTCGCAGGACGGTGATGCCGTGGCCGGCAAAGAACGCGTTGGCGCGCTGCCAGAACCCGGCGGCGGTCTCTTTCTTCTCGTCGAGCAGGATCTCGGAGTAGGCCAGCCGGGAGTGGTCGTCGACGGCGTGATGGATGAACGAGTAGCCCCGGCCGCCCTGGTGACCTTTGTGCTTGCGGCCAACGGCCCGGCCGAGAGTTCGGTGTCCACCGCCGTCGGGGATGCGTCCCTGCTTCTTGATATCGACGTGGACGAGGTCGCCCGGGTTCGGGTGCTCGTAGCGGATCGGTTTCGGTTTCCTGACGGGCAGTCCGGTGACTCGGTCGATGTTGGCCAGGCGCGGCATCTGGAAACGGCGGAGCACATTCTCGACCGTTGACCGGTTCAAGTGCAGGTGAAACGCGATTCGGTGGGGCCCCCAGCGCCTCGTGAACCGAAGTGCCACGATCCGTCGTTCGATGCGCATAGGGGTGCGGTTGGGCGAGGTCAGCGGGCGTGATGACAGGTCGCGCATGCCGGCCTCACCAGCGGCCCGATACCGGTCAGCCCACTTTTTCGCCGTCGCGGGTGAGCAGCTCATACTTTTCGCGGCCCTACGCAGGTTCCAGCCGTGATCAACGACGCGGCGGGCGAGCAGCAATCGGCCTTTTGGGGACAACAAGGCGTTAGCGTGGGACACGAGGGCCTCCTGGAAATCGAGTGAGTGTGGTTACCCACTTCGATACCGGAGGTCCTCGCCCTTTTAACTCAAGCCACGCCGTTCACAACCTCCTTGGGAGTTGCATCTAGGCCCTGTTCGCGTCTCGGGGCTCGACTGTCGCCCGTCCGGACAACTGGTGCCCGGGTGCGGGCAACACTTGTCCGGACGGGCAACAGATGACGGGCGACGGGCGACGGATGCCGCGGTGCAGCTAGGCGGCGGGTGCCGGACCGGGGCCCGCGACGCTCGCGGTGAGCGGCTCGCCGGAGGCCCGGCTCACGAAGCAGTAGTAGTCACGGGCACCCTCCGACCACTGTTCCTCGGTGATCGGGTAGCTGCCCTGCACCTGCACGTCGTCGTAGGCCGAGGCCGAGGCCAGGTCGATGACGCCGGTCGCGCTGCAGAGCAGGTTGATCTGCCCGGTCAGCTCGGCCTCGCCCGGGAAGGGGGTCGCCGCATCCCCGGCAAACGACCCGCGGTACACAAGCTGGGCGGCGTGCGGGGTGGCACAGTCGGCGACCGTGAACTCCTCTTCCCAGGGGGTCTCGTAGGGCTGCAGGCACTCGCCGCCGAACAGGGAGTCCCACGGATGATCGCCGACCGGCTGCGGGCCGGTGGCCTCGGTCGGGGCCGGCGGCGGCGTGCTCGGGAGGGCACTCGGGTCGGGTGCGGCGCTCGACGTGGACACCGCGACAGGAGCGTCGTCGCCGCCGACCAGGCTCTGCCCGAGGAAGAAGAGCGCCGTCAGCACGAGCACCAGCACCAGGCCGCCGGCGACCCAGAGCAGGAGGCGGGGGTTGCCGGGTCGACGGCCTCCGGGCGGGCGACCGGTCGAGGCAGGCGGTGCGGTGCCGGAACCGGACGGAGTCGCGCCGGACGGAGTAGCGCTGGCCGCGGGGCGCGCGCCGGACGGAGTCGCGCTGGACGCGGGGCGCGGGCCGGACGCGGGGCGCGGGCCGGACGTGCCCGACGAGGCGTTCGTGCCCGACGAGGGGCGCGGTGCCGACGAGGGGCGCGGTGCCGCCGCGGCACCGGTACCGACCGGGGTGACCGGGCCGGTTGCGCCCGAGGCGGCTAGCGGAGTGGCGGCAGCCGCACCCGTGCGGGCAGCAGCAGGGGTCGAGGCGGCTGCAGGAGCGGGGGAACCCGTGGCGACGGCTGCACGGACGGCGGACGCGGATGCGGGTGCGGGACCGGCGGACGCGGATGCGGGTGCGGGAGCGGCGGACGCGGATGCAGGTGCAGGAGCGGCGGACAGGGGTGCGGCGGCGGCTCGGGCCGAGGCCGAGGCCTTCGCCGCCGTCTCGGCCGACCGGGTGGCGGTTCGGGGATCTGGTGCGGGGATGACCGACGCGGGCGCCGGAGTCTGGCTCGCCAGGGACGCCGGAGCCGACAGTGACGCGGCCAGTCGTGCCCGCAAACGAGCGCGGGCGGAGACCGGAGCCGGCAGCGGGGCCGGCTGCGGGGCCGGAGCAGGCGGCGTGCGCCCGGCGAGGAGATCGGCGGCCGCGATCTCCTCGGCGGTCAGCTCGAGCGGTGACTGCGTGAGGGTGGTCCACCACGGCGCCGGCGCGAGATCGGGTTTCTCCGAACGGATGCCGCCGCTCCGGTCAGACTCGCCCGTCCCGGCCCCGACGGGCACCGTCAGTGGCGCGGGAGCCTCGACGGGCGGCAGAGGTGCGGGCGCCGAAGCCGAGGGGTCCGAAGAAGCCGAGGGGTCCGAAGCCGAGTCAGCAGCGGGTTCAGCGGCCGCAGGCGCGAACGCGGCCGGCCGGAGCTCGGAAGACTCAGAC
>DATISQ010000034.1:0-4200 GCA_035581905.1 Cryobacterium sp. | reverse complement strand
CAGGCCGATGGCGGTCATGATGCCGATCAGATAGGCCGGCACATTCAGAATCTGCAGACCGATGAAGTTCAGTACGACAACAAACCAGTCCATTGTGGGGGCTCCTTATTCTGAAGGGAGGATAAAGGGGGTTACTCGACAGCGGCGGTGAGCTTCTCGGTGATCTCCTCGAGATCGAAGAAGTTCTTGATGACGATGACCTGGGCGGGAACATCGCCGAGTTCTTCCGCCAGTTCCTCCGAGGTGAGCACGATCTCAGCCGTCTGGGCGGCACCGCGAGCCACGCCCATATCGGCGGACTCGACATCCGCGTCGATACCGAGATTGGCGAGAACCTTCTCGGCGGTCATTTTCAGGAGCACTGAGGTTCCAATGCCCATTCCACAGACGGCGACGATCTTCATGGGGTGCCTTTCGATTGGGTGAGACTAGTGAGTGAAATCAGAAGTGGATGTCGGTGGCGCGGTTCACGCGGCGGCGGCGAGGTCGCCGAGCACGGCGCGCACCTCGTCGGCGGTGGCGGCCACGGCCAGGCGCTTCATGGCGGCACTGTCAGAGAGCACCCCGGCGAGCGCCTGCATCACCTTGAGGTGGGCATCGTGGTCTTTGGCGGCCAGCCCGATCACGAGAGTGACCGGGTCGTTGGCGGCGTTTCCGAACTCGACGGGGGTGGCCAGGCTGACCCAGCTCAGGCCGCCGGTGAGGACCGCGGGCGAGGGGCGGGAGTGCGCGAGGGCGATCCCGGGGGCGATGACGATGTACGGGCCGTGCTGCTCGACCGCGGCGATCATCTCGGCGGTGTAAGCATCCGTGGCGGCTCCACCAGCCACGAGACCGGCGCCCGCGAGCCGGATGGCGGCCCGCCAGTCGGCGGCCACCGCCTGGGTCTCGATCGACGAGATAGCCTCGGCCAGGTTCAGTGCCACGAATAAACTCCTTTGTTGTTTTCCATGCAGCCAGCCCGTTAGGGCGACTGAGATGACTGTATAAGCCTAAGCGACCTTTTGTCTACAAGTGAACCAAAGTTGGATTGGACTGGAGACGCGGGGGTCAGAGACGCGGGGGTCAGAGACGCGGGGGGTCAGCTCGCCGCGGTGCCGAGCGAGACGCCGGTTGCGCCGCCCCGAGTGAGACGGCTGATGCGGTCGGCGTCGAACAGGGCATCCTGCGCGATGAGCGAGGCGCCCGTGACGCCGGCGATGTGGCCGAGCCGGGACTTCTCCACCACCAGCCCCTGCAGGGCGAAGTCCCGGGCACCGGCGAAGATCGCCTCCCGAATGGCGCCGAGGAAGGGTTCACCGGCCTGGGCCAGATTGCCGCCGACCACCACGGCCTGCGGGTTGAGCAGTCCCACCACGTGGGCCAGGCTCTGGCCGATCTGGGTGCCGGTCGCGGCGAGCAACCGCAACACCTCGGGGTCACCGTCGTTCGCGAGCCCCACGATCTCGCTGCTGGTTCGCACCCGGCACCCCTGACGGAGCAGCTCGCGGCGGATGACCGCGCCGCTGGCGATGGTCTCGAGCCGCACGGTGCGCTCCCCATCGGCCCGCACGGCGCTGAGCTCCCCGGCGCCGCCGCGGGAGCCGTGGTAGATCGAACCGTCGAGCACGAAGGCGAGTCCCACGCCGATGCCGGCCTTGAGCACCGCGACATCGCGGTACTCGCTCCAGCCGCGCCGGGCCTCGGCGAGTGCCATGATGTTCACGTCCCGGTCCACGGCGACGACGGCGCGGTCGTAGCGGCGCGCGAAGTAGTCCTTCACCAGCACGCCCTCCCACTGCGTGTCCACCTGCGGGGTGGCGAGCCGCCCGGTGATGGAGTCGACCGGGCCGGGCACGCCGACACCGATGCCCACAACGTCAGCGCGGGTCTTGCCGAGCCGGTCAAGCATGTGATCGAAGACCTGGCCTGCCCATTCGAAGATCTCCGCCGGCCCCTCGCTCAGGCCGATGTCGGCCTCGTCTTCGCTGAGAATGGTGGACACGAGGTCGGTGATGGCCAGCCGGGTGTGCGATCCACCGATGTCCACGGCGAGCAGCAGGCCGGCATCAGGGTTCACGGCAAACTCCTCGGGCGGTCGACCGCCCCGGGAATCGAGTTGCCCCACGCTCATCACAATGGAGGCGTGCAGCAGCTCGTCGAGGCGCCGGGCGAGGGTGATGCGAGACCAGCCGAGCTGCTCGATCAGGTCGGTGCGGGTGGTGGCACGGCCGGAGCGGATGAGGTCGAGCACCACACCCGAACCGGTGGACAGAGCGTGTGCCATGGAATTCCTATCCGTCTGACGCATCCGCCCGGTAGTGCGGACGATGCCCCAACCAACTGTTTTGACTTAAGTACATTTATATACCAAAGTATCTCGCATGGCTACCGAATCAAGTACTCCCTCGTCAACGATGACGCACACCGAACTCGACGCTCGCGCCGTCGCGAGCGCCCAGGCCCTGGCCGCCCACGTGGTGCAGGCGAAAGGACATGGACACGGCGGCACCGCCATGGCATTGGCGCCATTGTCCCACGTGTTGTTCTCCCGAGTTCTGCGCCACTCCCCCGCCCACCCCGACTGGCCCGCCCGAGACCGCTTCGTTCTTTCGGCCGGTCACGCCAGTCTTCTGCTCTACACCCAGCTGTTTTTCACCGGCTACGGACTCACCCTGGACGACCTCGGCAAGAGCCGCACCCTCGGCTCGAAGACGCCAGGGCACCCCGAGGTGCACCACACCGTCGGCGTGGAGATGAGCACCGGACCGCTCGGCCAGGGCGTCGCCTCCGCCGTGGGCATGGCCATGGCCGCCCGGCACGAGAGCGCCGTGTTCACCCCCGGATCCACCCTGCTCGACCACACCACCTGGGTACTGGCGGGCGACGGATGTCTGCAGGAAGGCGTCTCCGGTGAGGCGTCGAGCCTGGCCGGCACACTCGGCCTCGACAACCTGGTTCTCATCTGGGACGACAACGGCATCACCATCGACTCCAGCACCGCCGACACCTTCTCCGAAGACGTTCGGGCGCGGTACCGGGCCTACGGATGGCGGGTGCTCGAGATCGACACCCCCAACGACCTCGACGCCATCGAGGCCACCCTCCGCGCGGCAGCGGAACGCACCGGCCGCCCCACCCTGGTCGCCCTCCGCACCGTCATCGGCGCCCCCTCAGCGAAGTTCGGCGGCACCTCCGCCGCTCACGCGGGCGGCTTCGGCGCCGACGAACTCGCCGCGGTGAAGACGACGCTCGGCTTCGCCCCCGACGCGCCGCTCCAAGACCTCGTCAGCCCCGAGACCCTCGCCCACACCCGCGGTGCACTCACCCGCGGCAAGCAACTGCACAGCGACTGGGAGACCGACCTCACCGCCTGGAGCACCGGCGACCCCGCAGCGGCGGCACGGTGGACCGCCTTCCGCGGCGGCGAGTTCGACAGCTCCGCCCTCAACGCCGTGAACGTCGGCACCACCGGCGACCTGATCGCCACCCGCAAGACCAACGGCGCCGTTCTCCGCGCGCTGCAGGGCTCAGTCCCGCTGTGGGGCGGCTCCGCCGACCTCGCCGGTTCCACCACCGTGGAGGTCGACGGCGACCGCTTCTCCGCCGCGAATCCCGCTGGCGAGTTCATCCGGTTCGGCATCCGCGAGCACGCCATGGCCGCCATCCTCAACGGCATCGCGCTGCGGGGTCCGTGGCGCCCGTTCGCCTCCACCTACCTGGTGTTCAGCGACTACATGCGTCCAAGCATCCGTCTCGGCGCCCTGATGGGTCTCGGCGCGGTGTACATCTTCACCCATGACTCCGTCGCCGTCGGCGAAGACGGCCCCACCCATCAGCCGGTCGAGCAGATCGCGTCACTCCGCACCGTTCCAGGGCTCGACGTGGTGCGCCCCGCCGACTCCGTCGAGGTCGTCGCCGCCTGGCGTCGTGTTCTTGCCTCCCCCGACCGCCCGGTCGCCCTCATCCTCAGCCGGCAGGACCTGCCCGTGCTGGCGAGCACCGACACCACCCCCGCGGGCGTCACAGCCGGCGGTTACGTGCGCTGGCAACACGGCAACGGGAACGATCTGGCTATCCTTGCCACCGGCAGCGAAGTCCACCTCGCGATCGAAGCCGCCACCCGGCTCGCCGACGAGGGCATCTCCGCCCGAGTCGTGTCGCTGCCCTGTCTCGAGTGGTTCGCCGAGCAGAGCGCCGACTACCGCGAGTCCGTGCTGC
>DATISQ010000033.1:0-2039 GCA_035581905.1 Cryobacterium sp. | reverse complement strand
GCCGGGCCCAGGCCGGGGCGTCGTTGGCGAAGCCGGGGTCGGAGACGTGCACGACGATCTCATCGCCCGGGGTCAGGGAACGCATGTTCTCGGTCAGCTTCATGATCGGGCCGGGGCAGGCCAGACCCGAGCAGTCGAGGTTGACCCGCACGCCGGTGCCCTCGGTGATGGCGGCGCTCTTCGCCGCGGCTGCCTTGATGTCGACCGCCTCGGCGTAGGCGGTCATCGGCAGGGGGGGTTCGTCGCTGTCCGGTTTGACCTCGTGCCAGGAGCGGAAGGTGTCCGAACCGCCCGACAGGGTGGCGACATCCGTGAAGCCCCGCTGCACGAGTGCCCGATAGCCCAGGTAGCTGCGGAAGCCGACCGCGCAGTAGAGGCGGACGGGAACGGCCGGGTCCCAGTCTGCTGACGCCTCGCGGATGGTGCCGAGCGGCACGTTCTCGGCCCCGGGCAGGTGCCAGATGGAGAATTCCTCGGGCGTGCGCACATCGATCAGACGCGCACCGGCCGTCGTGGCCGGGTAGTCCTGCGCGTACCAGAGGGTGAGGTCGCCGCGGAGAACATTGCTGGCGACGAAGCCGGCCATGTTGACGGGGTCCTTGGCGGATCCGAACGGCGGGGCATAGGCGAGCTCGAGTTCCTCGAGGTCGTAGACGGTCATTCCGGCCCGCAGCGCCGTGGCCAACACGTCCAGGCGCTTGTCGACCCCGTCGAAGCCCGCGGCCTGCGCGCCGAGAATGCGGCCCGTATCGGGTGCGAACAGAACCTTCAGCTGCATCATGGCGGTGCCCGGGTAGTAGCCGGCGTGCCCGGACGGGTGCACGTGCACGGCCCGGTAGGGCAGGTCGGCGGCGAGCAACTGGCGTTCGGTCGCGCCGGTCCCTCCGGCGACCATGTCGAAGATCTTCACGATCGACGTGCCCTGAGTGGATTTGTACTCGGTGCTGCGGCCGCAGATGTTCTCCGCCGCCACCCGGGCTTCGCGGTTGGCGGGGCCGGCCAGGGGCGCCAGCCACAGGCCGGGGAGCACGGTGTGCGGGGTCTCGACCGAGTCCCCGGCCGCCCAGATGTGCGGGTCTGAGGTCTGCATGTGGGTGTCGACCGTGATGCCGCCGCGCGGCCCGATCTCCAGCCCCGCGTCCCTGGCCAGGCTCGTGTTGGGGCGGACACCGGCCGAGAGGATGACGAGGTCGGCTTCGAGCACGCTCCCGTCGGTCAGTTCGACGTTGAGCCCACCCCCCTTGCGGGCAGTGAAGGCGGCGGCCGCGGTCGAGAGGTGCAGGGAGATGCCCCGGCTGCGGAGGTGCTGTTCGACGGGAACGGAGAGCTCGTGGTCGAGGGGCGGCAGGATCTGGTCGCTCATCTCGACGACGTCCACGAGCGCGCCGCGGTGCTTCAGGTTTTCGGCCATTTCCAGGCCGATGTAGCCCGCCCCGATCACGACGGTGCGCACGGGACCGCGGGTGCCCGCGGCGGTCTGGGCGAGTGCGGAATCCAGCAGAGCTTTAATGGCATCCATATCGCCGATCCGGCGCAATACGTGCACTCCGGCGAGGTCGATGCCCGGCAGGGGAGGGCGCAACGGTTCGGCACCGGGGCATAACGCCAGGGCATCGTAATTTTCGACGTATTCCCGGCCGCTGTCGACCTCGCGGATCGTGACGGTGCGGGCGGTCCGGTCGATCCCGGTCACCTCGTGGCCGACGCGCACATCGATGTCGAGGGATTCGCGCAGGCTCTCCGGCGTCTGTAAGAGGAGGCGACTGCGATCCGTGATCACCTCGCCCACGTGGTACGGCAGGCCGCAGTTGGCGAAGGAGACATGATGTCCCCGTTCGAGAACCACGATCTCAGCGAATTCGTCCAGACGACGGGCCCGGGCAGCGACGGAAGCGCCAGCTGCGACTCCACCAACGACGACGATTTTCATGGAAGTGCCTTTCGGTTGGCCGGGACAGCATTCAGGCCAACCCGGCAGATACCCCACTGGGTATGCGGGGCATTCATTCGAGCGTACACCTCACGGCATGCGCGCCGGG
>DATISQ010000032.1:0-3692 GCA_035581905.1 Cryobacterium sp. | reverse complement strand
CGGCAGCAGCTGCAGGTCCGGCACCGCGGCGACGCTGAGGCGCGCGCGAGCGGCCACGGCCGTGTCGAGCGTGCCCGCGGGGTAGTCGGCGAAGGCCGGCGGCGGCGGCACAGCAGGGTCGGCACCAACGGCCGGAGCGGCAGTGGCGGCAGTGGCGGCAGTCCCGTCGGCCGGAGCGGCGGCATCCGCTGCCCGCGCCGCCAGCCAGGCCTTCTCCACCCGCACCTGGCGCGGGGGCACGGCGAGACGGATGATGTCGCTCGCGTTCCCGGAGGCCCGGTCGGCAACCCGGCGGGCGAGCTCCCAGACCGCGGGCGTGAGCACCTGGGCGGCCGAGACGACGCTCTCGATCGGGCTGAGCGCGCCGCGGAAGTCGGTGCCCGCGTCCAGGCCGGGCAACGCCTCGGGAGCCGCGGCCGAGGCGTTCGAGGCGGCCGGGGCGGCCGGGGCGGCCGGTCCGATGGCCCCGAGGACCTCGATCAGGTACCCGTCGGCGACGCGGCCGGCCGAGCGCAGCGGAACCCGCACGCGCACACCGGGCACGGCGATGCCGGCGAGCTCGTCGGGGATGCTGTAGTCGAAGAGATGGTCGAGCTGCGGCAGCGGCGAGTCGATGAGCACCCGGGCCACGAGGCCTGGGCGGGTCATCGTCGGCGCGCCTGCCGGGTCACAGTCCGGCAGCGCTTCTCAGCTCGTCGACCTGGTCGAGGCGTTCCCAGGTGAAGTCGGGAAGCTCGCGGCCGAAGTGGCCGTAGGCGGCGGTCTGCGCGTAGATCGGGCGCAGCAGGTCGAGCGATTCGATGATCGCGGCCGGACGCAGGTCGAAGACCTCGCGGATGGCCGCGGTGATGTCGCGGTCGGCCATGGCACCGGTACCGAAGGTCTCCACGTAGAGCCCGACGGGCGAGGCCTTGCCGATCGCGTAGGCGATCTGGATCTCGAGGCGCTCGGCGAGCCCGGCGGCCACGGCGTTCTTGGCCACCCAGCGCATGGCGTAGGCGGCGGAGCGGTCGACCTTCGACGGGTCCTTGCCGCTGAACGCGCCGCCGCCGTGCCGGCTGGATCCGCCGTAGGTGTCGATGATGATCTTGCGGCCGGTGAGGCCGGCGTCGCCCTGCGGGCCGCCGATCTCGAAGCGTCCGGTGGGGTTGATCAGCATGTTCAGCCCGGACGAGTCCAGTTCCACCCGGTCGAGGACCGGGCGGATGACGAGTTCCTCGACCTCGGCGCGCAGCTGCTCGTTGGATACCCTCGGCGAGTGCTGGGTCGACAGCACGACGGTCTCCACCGTGCGCGGGGTGATGCCGTCGTAGCCGATGGTGACCTGGGTCTTGCCGTCGGGCCGCAGGTAGTCGAGTTCGCCGGACTTGCGGACCTCGGCGAGGCGTTCGGCGAGGCGGTGCGCGATCCAGATCGGGATCGGCATCAGCTCGGGGGTCTCCCGGGTGGCATAGCCGAACATGATGCCCTGGTCCCCGGCGCCCTGGCGGTCGAACGCGTCGATACTGGATTCCTCGCGGCTCTCGTAGGCGTCGTCGACGCCCTGCGCGATGTCGGGCGACTGGCCGCCGATGGAGATCTCCACGCCGCAGGAGCGACCGTCGAACCAGACGTCGGACGAGTCGTAACCGATGTCCGTGATGCATTTGCGCACGATCGACGGGATCTCGACGTAGGCCTCGGTGGTGACCTCGCCGGCGACGTGCACCAGACCGGTGGTGACGAGGGTCTCGACGGCGACCCGGCTGTGCGGGTCTTCCGTCAGGAGGGCGTCGAGGATGCTGTCGGAGATCTGGTCGCAGATCTTGTCCGGATGACCCTCGGTTACCGACTCCGAAGTGAAGAGGCGTAGATCGCGCATCTGGCCCGTCTCTGTTGCTGAACAACGTGTAGATGAAATGAACGTGAAAAGGAGACCAGGTGGGTCCGGCCCGAACAGGCCGGCTGACCCGGTCGTGACGGCCGGGCGCCTGTGCAGACCACTGCGGTCACCGGCAACGGCGACGCAGGCGAACGGATGCCCGGGGCGGGCTCAAATGATCAGGTCAAGGATGCGGCCGGCCACCGACATTTTGGTGCCGGAGGCCTCACACACTATATCTCCGCCGTGATCGAGCACCGTGATCGCGTTACGTTCCGAGGCGAAACCCTCCGTCCAGCCCACGCTGTTGACCACCAGGAAGTCACAGCCCTTCCGCGCCATCTTCGCCCGGCCGAGGGCGAGCAGGCGAACCGGGTCCGTCTCGGTTTCGGCGGCGAACCCGATCAGGATCTGTCCCGGCCGCTTCGACTGGGCGAGCCCGGCGAGGATGTCGGGGTTGCGGGTCAGCTCGAGCACCAGGGTGTCTCCGGCGTCATCCTTCTTGATCTTGTCCTCACGCACCTGCACCGGCCGGTAGTCGGCGACCGCGGCCGCCATGATCACGACGTCGGCCCCGGCGGCGGCATCCGTGACGGCCGCTTCGAGTACGAGCGCCGTGCCCACGAGCCGCAGCTCCACCGACACGGGGGCGGCAACCTCGAGGTTCGCGCCGATCAGGGTCACGCTGGCGCCCCGGGCCAGGGCGGACTGCGCGAGTGCCACGCCCTGCTTGCCGCTGGAACGGTTGCCGAGGAAGCGCACCGGGTCGAGCGGTTCGCGGGTGCCTCCGGCGGTGATCACGATGTGCCGGCCGGCCAGATCGGCGCTCTTCTGATCGGTTCCGTGCAGGGCATCGGATCCGTGCAGGGCATCGGTTCCGTCCAGGGCATCGGTTCCGTGCAGGGCGGCGCGGTCGGCCTCCGCGAGGGCCGTCAGGGCCGCGATGACGATGGTGTCGGGCTCTTCCATCCGGCCGGCCCCGGTGTCGGAGCCGGTGAGTTGGCCGACCCCCGGGCCGACGACGACGATGCCGCGGGAGCGCAGGGTGGCCACATTGGCGACCGTGGCCGCGTTGTTCCACATCTCGGTGTGCATCGCCGGGGCGATCACGAGCGGGGCCGTACTGGCGAGGATGGTGTTGCCGAGCAGGTCGTCCGCGAGGCCGGCGGCGAGTTTCGCGATGGTGTTCGCGGTGGCCGGGGCCACGACGATCAGGTCGGCGGACTGGCCGATGGCCACATGCCGAACCTCGGCGACGCCCTCGTAGAGGTCCGTGTGCACGGGGTTGCGGGAGATGGCCTCCAGGGTGGGCTTGCCGACGAAACGCAGCGCCGCCGGCGTCGCCACGACGTGCACGGCATCCCCCCGCAACACGAAAGCGCGCACAACGTTGACGGCCTTGTAGGCGGCGATGCCGCCGGTTATCCCGACGACGATCGTGCGACCCGACGACATCCTGCGCGCTTGGTGGGTGCGTTACTCGACGATGGGGCGGGAGGTGAGCTTGTCCTCGTTGATTTCGCGGAGGGCGACGGACAGCGGCTTGTCGTCGACGGTCGAGTCGACGAGGGGGCCCACGTTGTCGAACAGGCTGCCTTCGTGCAGGTCGGCGTAGTAGTCGTTGATCTGACGAGCGCGCTTGGAGGCGAAGACCACGAGGGCGTACTTGGAATCGACCTTGGTGAGCAGATCATCGATGGGCGGGTCAATGATGCCAGTGAGCTTGGTAGCCATTGGTGTCACTCCTTCAGAGCGGTTTGTGCTGCGGAACGCGCAGAATCACGGAAAACGGGCGCTACGGCAGCAATGGTGCCGTACGCAGATTCATCAA